>JAFAHL010000180.1 GCA_019237215.1 Hyphomicrobiales bacterium
CTGGCGGCCGATGCGGGTCGCAGGCTCGCCGCCGCAGTTGGACAGAATGACGATGCCGAGGCGCTTGCCCGGGATCATGCCGATGTAGGTCGCGGTGTTGCTGAGCCCGCCGTTCTTGTCGACGAAGGTGATGTCGCCGTTGCGCACGACCTGCCAGGCGAGCGCCTGGGTGAAGCGCTCGTTCACCGTGAACATGCCGGTCTGCGCCAGCGCCATCGCCTCCTGCAGGGCCCGTTCGTTCGGCAGCGCGCCGAGATTGGCGGCGAGGAAGGTCGCCATGTCGCGGGCGGAAGCGTACATCTGCCCGGTGCCGGGCCAGTTGAACGGGCCTTGCTGGTTGCCGGGCTCGCCGACGGGACGCGCATCGAAGTTGTAGCCCTGCACCGCGCGGCGGCGGAACTCCGGAGCGAGCCGGCCGCGCCCATTCGCGGTCGGCACCGGCATCACCGTCGACGTCATCCCCAGCGGCGTGAGCACGCGCGCGTCCATGAGCTTGGCGATCGGCGTGTTGAAGCGGCGCTGCAGCGCGAGCGAAAGCAGAAAGAAACCGGTGTTGGAATAGATCTCCTGCTTGCCGGGTTGATGCGCGTCGTCGGCCTTCCAGGAATTGAGATAGCGGATGAAGTCGGGAAGCCGGTACGGCCCGCGGTGGGCGGGCTCGTACTGCTGCGGCGTGCGGGTGAGGCCCGAGGTGTTGCTCGCGAGCTCGCCGAGCGTGACGTTACGGATGTCGCCGCCCTGCTGCAGCTCGGTCACGTATTTGGCGACGGGATCGTCGAGCGCGACCTCGCCCTGCTTCACCGCCTGCGCCAGCAAGGTCGCCAGGAACACCTTGCCGACGGACGCGAGATTGAACAACGAGTCCGAGGTGATCGGCTCCTTGCGCGCCATGTCGGCCATGCCGTAGTTGAAGAACAAGGTGCGGCCGTCGATATGGACCGCGATCGCCATGCCGCCGGCGGCAATGAGCATCGGCTGCACGTGCTGGCGGACGAGCTGCTCGATCTCGGCATCGTCGGCGTGCGCGGCGGTGGCCGCGGGCATGCTCGCGGCGGCGAGCGCCGATGCCGCCATCACCGCCGCCATCACCCGCATTTTTCCCTCCCGTCGGCTCGGCGCCCGCGCGCGTGATGACTTTCTTAAATTGTAATGTATTCGTCGAGGCTGCCGAGTTAATTCGCGTTCATGAAAATCGCAGGGGGATTACCCCTCTCCGTTCGTCCCCGCGAAAGCGGGGACCCAGATTCTAGCTAAGATTCTAAGGCTGGATTCCCGCTTACGCGGGAATGAACGGAGGAGAGAGACGTCAGCTCGGCGCGCTCCCTCTCCCTGCGCTCGGTGTGCTCCCTCCCCCGCTTGCAACCGAACTCGGGTTTACCCGAGTTCGGTCACCATTAAGCAGCCGAAGTCGGATAAATCCGACTTCGGCTGGAGGGGTGGGGAGGGGGCGAGCGCGCACGCACGAATCTTGTTGCATGCCCCCTCCCTGTCCCTCCCCCGTAAACGGGGGAGGGGAGCCCACCGCGTCTGTGGCGCTCGCGCTGCGGCTCGAACTCCCGTCACCGCTCCGCCGCGTCGCCGTGCCAGGCCGCCATGTGCGCGGCATGGGTGGGGCCGAGCGCGCCGGAATGGAAAAACTTGCGGTAGTAGTCGGCATCGAGATGGTGCGCCTGCATGAACCACATCAGGTGCATGGTGTCGACGCTCGCGGGGAAGCGGCCGTAGGTTTGCTGGATGTAGCGGCACACCGCCTTGGTGCAGGCGAGGCCGGCGTCGCTCGGCGCGCGCGGGATCGCGTCGCGATACTCGGCCGGCGGCATGGTGTAAGGCTGCGCCTCGCTCGCGCGCCCGCGCGATATCCGCACAAGCGCCGCGTCAACGGCGGCGTCCATGTTCGCAAAGTAGGGCGGGCAAAAGCCTTCGAGCACGCCGTCGACGCCGACCGGGTTGGGGTAGGCGGGCTGATCGGCGCCGCCAACCATGCGCGAGCCGAGCGCCTGCATCACCTCGAACGAGAGAAAGCCGCAGTGCATCCAGCCGCCGAGCCCCATCGCCTCGGTGGCGAGGAAGATGTTGTGGCAGATCACCGCCGGCTCGCTGAACATGAAGTAACAGGCTTGCCGCTCGAGGATCGATAGCGGCAAGACCTTCGCGCGGTCGATCAGCCCGGAGGCGAGCCAGGGCTCGGTGCCGGCGGGACAGCCGCCGCGCCGGTCATCGATGATGTTCATGCCGCCGCCATGGCCGTGCACGTAGCGTCCCGCTTCGCCGTCGACCAGGCTCAGAATCAGCGAGATCAACGCCAAGCTGACGTCGCACACCGGCATGAACAGCGTCGTGCCGGGCATGTTGCAGTTCCACATGTTGTGGCCGAACAGCGGCGGCACCCGCCGCGGGATGGCCAGCCGGCCATCGGCGAGCTGCTTGCGGTGCTGGCGATAGAGCGCGAGCGTGCGCTGGCGCTCGTCGCGGGTCTCGATCTCGGCGAGCTTGCTCGCCGTCACATCGGTCGGATCGATGACGAAGACGCCGCGATCGTTGGTGAAGAACAGCGCGGTGCGGCGCCCGTGCGCGGTGCTGCCGAAGGTGCGGCCGTCGCCGTAGCGGACGGCGGGCGGGCGGCTGCCGTCCCACAGCGGAATCCCGCTGACCCCGGTGCCCGCGGCGACGAGCAGCGCCTCCTCGAACTCGTCGAGCGGCAACGCCGCATGGCGCGAGCGATAGGGGAACGGTCCTTCCGCGATCTCGAAGCCGAGAGCGAAGCGGCGCGAGCGGCGACCGTAGAGCGCCGCGAACAGCGGATAGTCCCACACGCGCTGCAACAGCTCGGTCTCGGCGGCTTGGGTCATCACAGAACCTTTCGGTTGCATTGGCGGGCAAACCTAGCGTTCAATTGGCCCCACCACGTGGTCCAATTTGCCAGGTGTCGGCAGACCACTTTTTTCGGAGGTCCGATGCGGTCACGCGGCTGGGCGGAGCTCTACGACTGGCGGCTCGACCGCGACAGCGCGACGCCGGTGTTTCGCCAGATCTACGCGCAGGTGCGCGCCGCGGTGCTCGCGCGCACGCTCGGCCCTCGGACGCGACTGCCGTCGAGCCGGGCGCTGGCGGCGCGGCTCGGCGCGGCGCGGGCGTCGGTGGTCGCGGCCTACGAGCAGCTGTTGGCCGAAGGCTATGCGTTCGGCCGCACCGGCTCGGGAACCTATGTGTCCACCGACTTGCCCGAGGCGGTGGTCGCCGCCGCTCGCCGGCGCAACCGCGCGACGTTGCGGCGAAGGCCGGCAGCGCCGGCA
>JAFAHL010000450.1 GCA_019237215.1 Hyphomicrobiales bacterium
GACGCTGGTCAACGTCGCGCCGTCCCTCGGCGTGCGCACCTTGACGGAGTTTGTCGAGCTCGCCAAAGCGAAGCCCGGCGCCATCAATTACGGCTCTGCCGGCGTCGGCACCGCGACGCATCTTGCCGGCATGTATTTCGCAGCGCAGACCGGCACCGACCTGGTGCACGTGCCCTACACCGTCAGCTCGACGATCATCGCCGATCTGCTCGGCGGACGCATTCACGTCACCTTCGCACCGGCCGCCTTTACGCTGCCCTTGCTGCAAGACGGCAGATTGCTGGCGCTCGCGGTCGCGGCCAACGAGCCTATTCGCGAGCCGATCGCGGTCCCGACCGCGCTCGCAGCTCATATCGATTACCAAAACGCGACGTGGTACGGCTTCTTGGCCCCCGCCAAGACCCCCGCAGCGGAGCTGCAAACCCTTCACGACGCGATCGTCGCCGTGGGCGCAGATCCCGAGCTCAAGGAAAAGATTCGCGCGCAAGGCATAACGCCGCGCAGCATCGGGCTGCGCGACTTCGATGCGCATATCCGCAAGGACATGGATCGGCTCGAGCCGCTGTTGCGGACCATCGCCCGCTCGAACTAGGTCGCGCGACGCTCGGCACGAGCCGAGTTCACACGACGCTTTCCCGACTGACCGAGCGACAATCCACCTCGAATTCGAGCCCTTCCACCGGCGGCCGCGCGTAGTGCCAGGTCAGCCCGGCGCGCGCCGCCCCGCGCCGCACGATCTCGTCGGCGAGAAACGGATGGAGGTCGCGCACGGTGTAGACCTGCGTCGCCGTGGTGTCCGCCCAGCCGAGACCGAGCGCCGCAAGGCGCCGCTCCATCTCGCCGAGCACGTAGCGCGCCTTCTCGCCCATGGCCTCGGGGCTGCTTTCGCCGCGCCGGATCGTGCGTTCGCCGTAGCTTCCGCTTCCCTCGCGCGTCTCGGCGCTGCCCGCGATCACGAAGCTCGGCGCGGCATCGGCATCGGCGACGGTAAACGAGAAGGCGTGAAAGCACGGCTCCGGCGGCGGATCGATCTCGGGACACACATTGCTGCGCGCGACCGGATTGACCTTGCCGTCGAACAAGCCCCACTTCTGCAAGGTGACCACGTAGCTTTCGTTGAAGGCGCGAAAGCCCTGCTCGGTGAAGGGGGCCGGCGAGCGCAACTCGCACGCGCAGAACGCGGTCAGCGGCCGCCCGGCCGCTCCTATCAGCCGCTCGATCCGCTCGAACCCCTGCTTGAGCGGCAACAAGGTGCGGAAGCGCACGCGCTCGATGGCGTGACCCGATAGCGCCGCGACGCCGCCCGAATACTGGAACACGCCCGGCAGGAAGCGATAGCCGCCGGCGGAAAAATCGACTGTAGCGGTCATGTTTGTTCTCCCGACTCCTAAGCCTGCATATACGCCATGCCCGCGCCGTCAAGGCCGCGCCGGCGCTCCGCATCGACGGGCACGACCTCGTCTTACGCGATCGCGCGCGCGATTGCAGCGACCGCGGCCTCGATCTCGTCCGCGGTGTGGTAGCAGCCGAAGCCGAAGCGAATGCGATCTCCGCGCACGTCGGTGATGATGTTGGCGCGCGCGAGCCGATCGTGGATCGCTTGCGCGTCCGGCAATTCGAAGGTGAGGAAGTGACCGCGGGTCGATCCCGCCGCGACCGGCGTGACCAGCCGGGCGGCGCAGAGCGGCTCGACCTTGGCGCGCGCGATCTTTGCGCGGAAGAGCTCCTGCAACGCCAGCACGTGGTCGTGGATCGCGTCCACGGTCAGCCCGATCTCCCGCATCCAGTCGAACACGGCGGACAGACGGTAAAGCCCGGTCGGATCGAAGGTCGCGCCCATGAAGCGGGTGCCGTCCTTGGCGTAGGCGACGCTCCCGCCGCCGCCGCCGGCCTCGAGCGCGCCGAATGCGGCGAACCAGCCTGTATCGCGCGGCCGCATGGCGAAGCCTCCCGGGCAATGCATGAAGCAGACGCCTTCGCCCGCCATCGCATATTTGTAGCCGCCGGCGAGATAGAACGCGCGGTCGGCATTGCCCGCCAACGTAGTCGGCAGCGCCATGAAGCCGTGATAGCCGTCGAAGACGACCAGCGTTTGCGGATCGCGCACCGCGCCGGCGATGGCGTCGAGCGATCCGCACGCGCCGGCAGAATTGAAAAAGATCTGGCTGACGAAGACGAGATCGTGGCCGCCGCGGCGCGCGGCGGCGGCGAAGCGCTCGCCAAAGCTCGCGAACGGTTCGGCGGCGATGCGCTCGACGGCGACGAGCCCGTCCTCCTCGAGGCGGGCGATTTGGCGCGTGAAGGAATGAAACTCGCTGTCGCTCGTGAGAATGCGCTGCACCGCGCCCGCCGGCAGCGCGGAGATGAGCCGGCGGACGAAGTCGTGGGTGTTGGGCGCGAACGCGATGGTCGCGGGATCGGGCAAGGCGAGAATGGTGGCGACGCCGTGCTGCGCGCGCGGGATGAGGTCACTGAAGATCGTGTCCCATTTGTTGTCGGCGAGCCGCGCGGCGTCGGCGAGCGCGCGGCGATGGGCCTCGCACGCCGCGTCCGGCCAAAAATGGTGGCTGTGCGCCGCGAGATGAATGCGTCCCGGCTGCGCCGCGCGGAACTCGGTGAAATACCCGCGCAGATCGAGCGTCATCACGCGCTCGGCCTGGCCGCGTAGCGGTAGCCCATGGCGTCCTCGAGCTCGCGCGGCAGCTTGGGCAATCGCGAGCGCGGGATGAGGTAGGTCGAGAGCCGGAACAGATCGGAGAAGATGCGGTGCTTGGCGGCGGTGTCGCGCAGATAGTCGTGGCCGGCGGAGCCGCCGGTGCCGATTTTTACGCCGATCATGCGTTGCACCATCAGCGCATGCCGGTATCGCCATAGCGTCAGCAATTCATCGACGTTCATCAACGCGGCGAGCAGGCGGAACGGCAGTTGCAGCACCGGCCGGTCGCGATAGACGATGATGAACAACGCGGCCTGCACGGCGGCGCGCGACATCTGCCACGGCGAGGGGCCGGACGCCGGCGCGAATATCGCCTGGAATTCCTCGAGCGAGGCTTCGATCCGTTCGGCTTCGGCCTCCCTCTGCTGCGGCCGCATCGTTGCGTTCGCCCGCACGCGCGCCGCGTCGTCTTCGAGCATCTGCTTCACCGCCTTGCGGTACTCGAGCGAGAAATCGTAATCGGGCCGGTGCACGAACGGCGTGCGCGAAAGCCAGCGGTCGAGCTGGTCGATCAGCTTGGGGGCGCGTTCGGCGGTTGCGATCCGGGACCGGTCGGCTTCGGTCAGCGTGTCCTCGAACGGCTTGCCGGCGTACTGCGAGCGCATGCCGCGGGCGAGGCCGAGCCTGATCTCGATCAGTCGGAACTGCCCCGACTGGAACCCCGACGCCGGAAACAGAAAGTCGCGGAAATCGAGGAAATCGAGCGGCGTCATCGTCTCCAGCACCTCGAGCTGCTGGATCAGGAGCTTGAGGATCTCGTTGATGCGCTCGAGCCCGTGCACGATGCGCCCGAGATACTCGTCCTCCACCACCTCGCCGCCGAAATCGATTTGGATGCGGTCGAGCTCGTGCAGAATTTGTTTGAACCACAACTCGTAGGTCTGGTGCACGATGATGAAAAGCATTTCATCGTGGGCGGGCCGGCCGTGCCGCGTGCTTTCCGGCGCCTGCGCGGACAGGACCGCGGCGAGCTTGAGGTAATCGGCATAGTGGAGGGCGACCTGGGGCGAGGACTTGGACATCGAGGACTTGGGCATCGAGGACTTGGGCATCGAGGACCCTTTCGCAGCCGTGCCGAATATGTCCGAGGCGAAGACCGACGGCGCACGGAGTTTACGTCCGCCGGCGCGGCCCAGTCATCTCGCCCGGGAGGCAAAGAAGCGTCTGCGTGGGAAGTGCCTCGCCCGGCAGGCGGCAACGTTGGCGCTACTTGGCGCGCCGGTAGGTCACCTTGGCCGGCGCCCCACCGTGCGACGGGGTGGGGTTGAGATAGGTCACCTCATCGCCGTCAAACGAGAGGATGCGGGTCTGCGTGCCGCCGATGAAGTTCGGGAACGTGCTCCCTTCGACGTTGACCGTGATCACCCGCGTCGCCTCGTCGATGGTGTAGGTCCCGTAATAGGCGATGCTGCCTTGCACCACCGAATTGTTCTCGTCCGGCGTGCCCCGCATGCGGTTGTTGGAGGCGAAGTTCGGAAGATCGGACCGCACGACCGTGATCATGAAACGGCCGTTGGCGTCGACCATCATGGAGCCTTTCGGATTGGGACCGTAAGGCAGGTTTTGATCGGCGCCCTCGCCGGCCGTGAGCGACACGAGCGTCCACGACCCGACGAGCCGCTCCTTTGCCGTTTGCCCGACCACACCGTCCTCCCGGAAGACAAGAAGCGGCTCGGCAGAACCATTTCCGAGAGCTTAGCGCATCATTTTGTAAAAATGTCACAGCCGTCAACTTTCAGACATGGCGCGGTTGCCGAGGGCGGACCTACGACGCTAGTTTGGACCTGGGACAGCGGGCGGCGCGGACAGCGGGCGGCGCGGCAGGCGCTCGCCGCGGTGTGGGATGAGTTGGAGTGGGGTGAGTTAGAGTGGGGTGAGTTGGTGTCATGTGGTTTTTCAACCAAAAGCGGGCAGACCAGGTCGCCCAGTCCATAAGCCAGCTCATCCACACGCTTTCGGATGGGCGAAAAAATCATGGACCGACGAGTCCGGAACGGCTCCTGCGCGAATTCGCCACCCTGCTCAGCGAGGACACGATCATCGGCCAGCGTGTCGTCAAGCTGCTCATGGCGACGACCACCAAAGCAAAATTCTTGGTCAGTTTGGCAACCGCGCCGGATCATTCCAGTCACCGGCTGACCTTCGACGGGCGGGGCGTGTACTCCGGATTTTCGCTCGCCTGCTTCTTGCCGCCGCGAACGGTGATGATCGATTTGCATCCAACCGCGGTCGGACAGCAGGCGCGGCTGCTTTATGCGGCCTGCAAGGCCATGCCTAACGTGGTCGAACGCCGAGACTTTCGCTGGGATCGCTGAAACCAACCCGGCGGGCCGCCTGTTACGTCGGCTCGGTCAGGGTTCGCCCGCCAGGCATTGCCTGCCTTCTTCGGTCCGCTGGAGCTCACCCAATATTTGCGCGGCAATCTCCCGATGCCCCTGCTTATTGGGATGCGTGTCGAGCGTGTACAAGCCGCCGTCGTTCAAATCGACCGGGAGCGGGAACACGTTGGCAGGCAGGGTTTCACGGCTGAGCGCGGAGACAAAGCGGCCAGGACCGATCACAAAGATCTTTTTGCCGTTCAATTCGGAGAAAGACGCCAGAACGGCCAGGAACGCCTTCGTATCCTCGGTTTCTTCTCTGGGAGCGCCATTCATATTCGTAGGATCGTCATCTTCCAACGGGAAGTCATGCCATCCAAGGATATTCAAGAAAAACGCAGCCGGATTATTCCACATGACGTCGAAGGTCCGTCGCATGACATCTTGGAAGCTTACCTCTCGCTTGCCATAGTCCGACAACAGCTGCTGAAATCTCTTCCGTGTGGGGGAAGGTAACGCGCCCCTGGCTAGAAATACGCTGTTCTCGTCGAAATCATTCCAGCTGTATTGCATGACAATGCAATTTGCATCTTGAAAACGAGGTTGCATGCGAACGCGCATGATCTCCCTGACCGTCCCGTAGCTCGCCACGCCCAAATTCAAAACTGGCGCCTCGATGCTCGCGGCAACGAGCGACGCGAACGTCTCGCCGTCGTTGACCCCCCATCCCATCGTTTCGGAATCGCCGGCAAAAATGAGCGGGTGCCGGGACGCAGGCGTGCGCGAGGATGTCGTGCGCCTTCCATCTTCCGAGAAGGTCAGCTCGGTCGAAAATTCCTTGTTGACGAAGCGACAGCCGCTCGATGGCTTATACAGCAATTTGTCGTCGTACTGCACGCAATCCTTCTGATTCTGCCATAGGTTGGCCTCGTACTCGAAGTAAAGGTCGCTCGCAATGACGTTCCAAATTCTGCGCGTGTTCTGATGACGCTGCGGATGCCGCAGTATGTCGTATGCAATGATGGACACCGACAGCAGAACCGCCGCGGCGACAAGCGGGAGCGCAACGATCGCCCACATGATTGCGTGAAAGAGCACGAGCTTTATGCGGGGCGAAGCGTCGGGCACGAGTCGGCGGCCTTCAATGAATGGTCCGCGCGGATGTTAGTTGGCAGCTTGCGCCGGCACCAGCGCGCAGGGCGGCGACCACGGCCATCCCACATTGGCGACGAGGCGATCGGCTGACCGCTCGCAGGCGTTCGAGGCAACCATCAGGGTTCGAGCCGGCCGCGCAACTCCGCAAACGGAACCATGACGTGCTGGCGGTAAGCCGGCCGCTCGCGCAGACGCGCATACCAGGCGGTCACGTTCGGAACGTTCGGACGTTCGATATCGAGCTCGAAATAGCGATAAAGCGACGTGCCGGCGGGAATGTCCGCCAACGAGAAGCTCGCGCCGGCCAGGAACGGCCGCGCCGCCAGAACCTCGTCCAGCAGCCGAAAATGGCTGGCGCAGCGCGCCAGGCTCTTGCGGATCGCAGGCCAGTCGCGCTGCGATTCCGGCGTGCGATAGTAACCCCAGAAAACGCCCCTCACGAAATCGGGCTGGAGCGTCGACTGCGACCAGTCCATCCAGCTGTCGACGCGCGCGCGCTCGGCCGTGTCCGCGGACCACAAGCGGTTGCGATCGTAGCGGGCGGCGAGGTATCTGAGAATGGCGTGGGACTCCCACACCGCCAGATCGCCATCCTCGATCACCGGTACGCGCCCGTGCGGGTTCAACGCCCGAAACGACGGCTCATCGAGCCCGCCAAAGTCGCCGCCGGCGGGGATGTGCTCATGGGCAAGACCGAGCTCGCCGACGAGCCAAAGCACTTTCTGCACATTGAAGGAGCTGCGGCGTCCCCAAACCTTGAGCATCGCGTCCTTCTCATGGCGCCGCCGTTATGCCGCCACGCTCGTTTGCCGCCCGCCGGGGTCGACGGCCGCGACAATGCCGTCGACGGCGCCGATGGCGTCAGGTCTCCAATCCCGTCGGCACGTTCTTGTTCTCGCTTTGAAGTTTCATGCCGGACGCGAGCGCCATCGTCTCCATCAGCGCCGCGAAGTCCTCCTGTAGATATTCCTCGGGATTGGGTTTGAGCATGGCGGCGCCGAAATGACTCTGCAGCACCTCGCGCGTCGCCGCCGTCACCGGCATGGGCACGTCCCATTCGCGGCCGAGCGCCAGGCCGAGGTCGAGGTCTTTGCGCAGAAGCTCGGGCGTAAACGTCGTGGTCCAGTCGAGATTGACCAGCGCCGGCGACTTGTAGCGCGTGAACATGGAGCCCATCACGCTGTTGTTCATGAAGGCGAGGAAGGCGTGGCGGGGCACTCCCATCTTGTTCGCCAACAGCGTGATCTCGATCAGATTCTCGATCACCACGCCGAGCATGACGTTGTGGGCTATCTTGCAGACGCGCGCGAGCTCGCCGCCGCCCACGTAGGAGACGCCGCGCGGGGCGATCACTTCCATAAGCGGCGCGGCGGTCTTGCACGCGGCCTCGCTGCCGGAGATGACGGCGGAGAGCTTGCCCGCCTTGATCACCTTGGCATTGCCGCTCACCGGCGCCGCCACGTATTCGCAGCCGAGCTGCTGCAGCCGGTCGCGGATCGAGGCCGAT
>JAFAHL010000592.1 GCA_019237215.1 Hyphomicrobiales bacterium
GGACGGCGCGTTCGCGGGCGAGCTTGAAGTCGCGTTCAGCCGCGACGGCAAGCTCTACGACCACGACGACGGCGTGCGGCCGGACAGCACGGTCGAGACGTTGGCCAAGCTCAAGCCCGCGTTCGAGCGGCCGTGGGGCAAGGTGACCGCGGGCAACTCCTCGCAGATCACCGACGGCGCTTCGTGGGTGATCCTCGCCTGCGAAGCCGCGATGAAGAAGCACGGCTTGACGCCGCGCGCAGTCATCGTCGACAGCGAGTGGTCGGCGCTCGATCCCTCGATCATGGGGCTCGGACCGGTGCTGTGCGCGACCGCGCTCCTGCGTCGTCATTCGCTGACGCTTAGCGACATCGGGCTGTGGGAGCTCAACGAGGCCTTCGCCGCGCAGGTGCTCGCCTGCCTCGCCGCCTGGGAGGACGACACGTTCTGCCGCGAGGTGCTAGGCCTTGCCGGCGCGGCCGGGCGCATCGACCGCGACAAGCTCAACGTCGACGGCGGCGCCATCGGGCTCGGCCATCCCGTGGGTGCGAGCGGCAACCGCATCGTGCTGCATCTCGTCAACGCCATGAAGCGCCTCGGCGTCAAGCAGGGCATCGCCACCGAATGCATCGGCGGCGGCCAAGGCGGCGCCATGTTGATCGAGGCGGTGTCGTGAACGGCGGAGTGAAGGGACTCGCAAAATCGATGCTTCGGGCCTCTGCCCCACCCACGACCTCGGTCTGCTCCCTCCCCCGCTTGCGGGGGAGGGATGGGGAGGGGGATTGATGACCACTGAGTCTGCAAAAACGCCACGTTGGTATGTCTCGACGAAGCAGCGCGTCCGAGCACGCTCGCTGCGCATAAATTTCACTAATGCCGAGCGAATCATTTGGTCGGCACTGCGCGCTCATCGCATGAATGGAGCAAGCTTTCGTCGCCAGACGCCAATCGGGCCATACATCGTGGACTTTGTCTGTCACGCTGCTCGTCTTGTTGTCGAGATCGATGGCGGACAGCACTTCGAATCAAAAGAAGAGCAGCGCGATGCACGGCGAGATGCTTATCTTATCGGCCGAGGCTTCCATGTTCTGCGCTTCAACAATCATGAGGTCATGAGCAACCGGCAGGGTGTTCTCGAAACGATTGCAGCGGCCATCGAACACGCCCCCTCCCTATCCCTCCAGCCGAAGTCGGATATATCCGACTTCGGCCGATTAAGAGTGGCCGAACTCGGGTTTACCCGAGTTCGGCTGCAAGCGGGGGAGGGGACACACCCAGCGTATGACACGATGATGCATTCCGCACAAATGAAGATGCCGTAGATGGGTAAAGTCTGGGACGTTCTCGCGCCGCGCAATCTCGAGCTCGGTCCGCTCGCGGGCCAAGTGCTTGCGGGCCAAGTGCTCGCGGGCCAAGTGCTCGCGGGCCAAGCGCGCGCGCCCTCGCCCTGGCGCAACTGGATACTCGCCCGCGATGACGAGGGCATCGCCTGGCTCGCGCTCGACAAGGCGGACGCCAGCGCCAATACGCTTTCCGAGGACGTGCTCAGCGAGCTCAACGACGTGCTGGCACAGCTCGAGCACGACATGCCCAAAGGCCTGGTGCTGCGCTCCGCCAAGCGCAAGGGCTTCATCGCCGGCGCCGACATCGGCGAATTTCGCGGCATGACCGACGCCGCCGCGGTAGAGGCGCGCCTTGTCCAGGCGCACGCGGTGGTCGACCGGCTCGACCGTTTGGCGGCGCCGACCGTCGCCGTCGTGCACGGCTATTGCCTCGGCGGCGGGCTCGAGATCGCGCTCGCCTGCGACTATCGCATCGCCGTCGAGGATGCATCGCTCGGATTTCCCGAGGTCATGCTCGGCCTGCATCCCGGGCTCGGCGGCACGGTGCGCCTGCCGCGGCTGATCAATCCGCTCGAAGCCATGACCATGATGCTGACCGGCCGCAACGCGCGCGCCCGCCGCGCCAAATCGCTCGGCCTCGTCGACGCGGTCGTGCCCGAGCGCCACGTCAAGGCCGCCGCCACCGCCGCCGT
>JAFAHL010000637.1 GCA_019237215.1 Hyphomicrobiales bacterium
GAACGCCTCGGCGGCTTCGAGTTCGACAGAGAGGTGCCGCGGCAAAGCCCGTGGGCAAGCTCGCGCGAAGCCAAATCCTTCCCGGAGTTCTACGGCGACGGCCACGTGGCCGCGCGCCAGAACCACATGGTTTGCACCGCGCCCGTCACCTATCGCGGCATGGCGCAATTGCAGACCGATATCGCCAACCTCAAGGCGGCGCTCGACGGCGCCAAGCCGCAGGAAGCTTTCATGCCGGCTATTTCGCCGACGAGCGCGGCGGATTGGCAGCGCAACGGCTATTACAAGACCGAAGAAGAGTATCTATTCGCCATCGCCGATGCGCTGCGCGAGGAATACGAGGCGATCGTGAAGGCCGGCCTGCTGCTGCAAGTCGACGATCCGCATCTCGTCACCTACTGGATCAAGGAGCCCGAGCTCACGCTCGAGCAGTTTCGGAAATGGGCGCAGCTGCGCGTCGAGGCGCTCAACCATGCGCTGCGCAACATTCCACCGGAAAAAGTGAGGCATCACACCTGCTACGGCATCAATATGGGACCGCGCGTGCACGATCTTGAGCTCAAGCACATCGTGGACCTCATTCTGACGATTCGCGCCGGCGCCTATTCCTTCGAGGCCGCGAACCCGCGTCACGAGCACGAGTGGCACGTGTGGGAGAGCGCCAAACTGCCGGCGGGCAAGTCGCTCATCCCCGGCGTGATCAGCCACTCGACGGTGTTGGTCGAACATCCGGAGCTGGTGGCCGAGCGCATCGTTCGCTACGCCAAGGTGGTGGGGCGCGAGAACGTGATCGCTGGCGCCGATTGCGGTTTTGCGACCTTCGCCGGCTCGAAGGAGGTGCACCCGAGCATCGTGTGGGCGAAGTTCAAGTCGCTCGCCGAAGGCGCGCAGCTCGCCAGCCAGCAGCTGTGGGGCGGACGGTGAGGTCTTTCACGACGTAGCCCGGATTGAGCGAAGCGAAATCCGGGAGCCATAACAGCGTCCTCTGCAGTCTACGTGTTTTGCTTCGCGTCTCAGAACCCGGATGTCGCTTCGCTCCATCCGGGCTACGCCTTCTAACAGATCAGAGGACGGATTTTTCGGTATGGATCTCTTCCAACGCCTGCGCCGGTGGACGCGTGTGGCGTAATCCCGCCAGCGCCTGCGCGACTTGCTCTCCGCTCAGGTCCACCGTCACCGGCTCGAGCGCGTCGCTGCGCTCGGCCACGAATCCGATGATCGCGGCGGCGGCGTATCCGGCCGCGCGCAGCGCGGCGACGCAAGGCTCGGCCTCTGCGAGCGGGACCGCCGCAAGCAACCCGCCCGCTGTTTGCGGGTCGAACAGCAACGGGTAGAGCGGATGCTCGGCCACCGTTGCGAGCTCCCTGATGGCGCGGCGTAGGCGCACGTTCTGCGGCTGCAACGACGAGAAGATGCCGCGCGCGAGGGTTTCGCGCGCGCCTTCGAGCAGCGGCAGGCGATCGATGGCCAGCGTCGCGTCAACGTCGGAGGCGCGCACCATCTCGATGAGATGGCCGATGAGACCGAACCCGGTCACATCGGTCGCGGCATGGACGCCGTGCTGCCGCAGGATTTGGGCCGCCTTGGCGTTCGATGCAATCATGTGCGCGATCGCCGCCATGACCCAGCGCGCCTTTGCCTTGCCACGCATGTCGGCGGCAAGCAGCGTGCCCGTGCCCAGCGGCTTGGTGAGGATGAGCCCGTCTGCGGGCTCGAGACCGCCTTTGCGCAGCGCCGCCGTCGCCGGGACGAGCCCGTTCACGGCAAAGCCGAGCGCGAGTTCGGCGCCCTCGCTGGTGTGCCCGCCGACCAGCGCGCAGCCGGCCTCGCGCAGCACCTCGTTGGCGCCGGCCATCATCGCGGACAGGTCCGCCTCGACCTTGCTTTCGAGTCCGTACGGCACGGTCGCGATCGCCAGCGCCGTCTGCGGTTCTCCGCCCATGGCGTAGACGTCGCCGAGCGAGTGGTTGGCCGCGATCTTGCCCAGCGTGTAAGGGTCGTCGACGATGGCGCGGAAATAGTCGACCGTCTGCAGCGAGAGTTGCTCGCCGCCGACATCGACGAGGGCGGCGTCATCGGGCGCATCGAGCCCGACCACGACGTCGGCACGCGCAGCGGGCTCGATGCTTGCAAGCGCACGCGAGAGCACGGTGGCGCCGACCTTGGCGCCGCAGCCGCCGCAGCGCATGGCGATGGCGGAAATTTCCTTGAGCGCCTCCCGGTCGGCCAATGGCGGTAGCGCCGCCGCTGGCGCGGGCGTCATCTCCGGCAGCTCGTTGAACTTGCGCATGAAGCGACGATCGATCCAATCCTTCCAGCGCCACACCCAGTCGCCCTCGACTACGACGCCGTTGCGGCTACCCACCGCGTGACGTTCCCCGGTCGAAACCAGATAAAGCGCCTCGCGCTGCGGCCGGAACCGCCGCAACGAGCGGCCGGTCAAGGTGCGGCGGATGTTCTCCGCAAGCGCCGGCCCCGCGCGCACGGCGTAGACGCCCGATTTCGGCAACTCGCGGCCGGAAAACGCGATCGTGTCGCCCGCCGCGAAGACCTCGTCGCGGCCGACAACGCGCAGCGTTTGGTCAACCCGCAGAAAGCCGCGGGCATCGAGCGGCAATCCCGCCTTCGCCAGCCAGCGCGCCGGCGCTGCTTGCGTGGTCCACAAAATCTCGTCGGCGGCGAGCGGACCGTAGCCCGCAAGCATGAGACGTCCGGCCTCGACGCGCGTGACGGGCGCGCCGGTGATAACGGCGATCCCGCGCGCGGCCAAAACGGCGTGGAAGCGCGCGCGAAACGCCGCCGGAAAGCCCGGCAGGATGTCTGCGACGCCGGACACCAGGACGAACGACAGCCCGCCGGCGTCGAATCCGGCGCGCGCGACCGCTTGCCGCAAGCGGTGTTCGACCGCGAGCAGAAGCTCGACGCCGCCCGCGCCGGCGCCAACCAGCGCCACCGCTGTGCGCCCTTTGCGCGCAAGGACGCGCGCCTGCAGCGCCTCGAAGCGGCGCAGGAATCCGTCGATCGGCTTGACGGGGATGGCGTGCTCGCTCGCGCCGGGCACATCGGCGGTGTTCGGCGTGGAGCCGATATTGAGCGAGAGTAGATCGTAAGGAACCGGCGGGCGCCGGCGGCAGATGACGCGGCGGCCGGCGAGATCGAGGTCGACCGCTTCATCCTGATAAAGCCGCGCGCCGGCGAAGCGAGCGAGCGGTCCGGTATCGATATGCGCGTCGTCGAACCCGTAGTGGCCGGCGATGAGGCCAGGCAGCATTCCGGAATAGGGTGTGTGCACCTCGCGGCTGATCAGAGTGAGGCGCACGCCCGGGATCGGCTTCATCCCGAACATGCGCAGCACCGTGACGTGGGAGTGGCCGGCGCCGACCAGCACCACGTCCTTGAGCACCGGGGTCGCAGCCTTCATGCCGGCCTCTCCGCGCCGACCAGGCGACCCATCGCCGGCTCGCTCGGCGCTTCCGACAGACGCGTCGGCATCGTGTCGATGCGCAATCGCCGACGCAGGCCGCGCGAGAAGGCATCGACCGCCATCGACAGCAGCGCGGTAACCAGAACCAGCACGACCGCGACGTCGAGCCTGAATTCCGAGATGGCGGCATCGATGTAATAGCCGAGCGTTGCCACTCCCAAAATACCGAAGATCGCACTCTCGCGCAGGATGATCTCCCATCGGTAAAGCGCGTAGGCGAGGAACTGACCATAGAGGCGCGGCACGGTTTCGTAGCAGTAGAGATTGACGCCGCTCGGTGCGTCCCGCCGATATTCCAGCACGTCGGCATGACGACCCATCAAATAGCCGACGATGGCGCCATTGTGGAGCGACAATGCGATGATCGCGGGCAGCATCGAGGGGCCCAGCAACTGCAGCAGCACGTAGACCAGCATGTATTCGGGCGTCGAGCGCACCACCACGAGCGCGACGCGCCCGAGCGGCCGTCCGACCCGGCCGGCAAATTTCCTGCAGATGAACGGGAACAAGATCAGCGCGATGATGCCCATGGCCACGAGCGCCACCTGCGAGAGCACCAGGGTCTGGATCACGCCCGGTAGCGCCTGTTTGGTGATGATCGGCCACATCCAGGCGGAGAAGTTTTCCCAGGTCGCGGCCGCGAGCAGGTCGGCGTTCCGCAGCGGGGTCGGGACGATGTCGTGGGTGAGGAAGCGCACGAGGTTGGCGAGCGCGGAGCCGCCGCCGATGGTTTCGGGCAGTACCAGCACGCTGGCGATGATCAGGAACGGCACCGTCGACGGCCGCGCCCATAGGCGGCGCGTGCCGATAAGAACGTAAAAGGCAAACAGCAGCGCGGCCGCCTCGCGGTAGTGGCCCTGTTTGAAGAAGGAATCGAGATGAAAGCCGATGGTCGGTAAACCGATGAAGCCCAGCACCAGGGTCGAGCGCATGCCGCATTCGAGCCGATAGAGCGTGTAGGTCCAGAATTGCGGCGCCAGCTCCGGAATGCGCGCATAGGCGAAGCGGGCAATGGTCGATGTCCCCGCCGGCAACACTCGTTCGGCCGACAGGTCGGCCTCTTCGATCATCTCGGCGAATACTTTTGCGAAGATCCCGGAGTACGGAATGGCGACGGCAAGAATGCCCGTGGTTGCCGACAGGCCCGCGATTTGGATCAACAGCAACGCCCAGAACATCTCGTGCACCGAGCGCAGGAACGCGCATAGCAGCCTTACGGCCCGCAACCGTGCGAATACCAGCGCCAGCAGAAGCCCGGCGCTCGCTCCAATCGCGACGCCGAGCACGGCGAACGCGACGGTCCACACCACGCTCATCGTCTCGATGGAGAAAAAGTCCGGACGGATCAGGCCGGCCGCGAGACGCCGCATCTCGGCCCACGGGTTGAGCGCGGTCACCGCGATGTCGGACACGACGAGCGCGACCGCGGCGATCAGCAGGAACAGCCAGCTGACGGATCGATAGCCCAGTTTCGGGAGTGCGAGGCTCCGTGTCGGCATGGGCTTCGGGATCATCCGCCGTAGTACGGGACGAGGTCGGCCGCGGCGACCGTGCGCGCCGGCGCGTCGAGCACGATGCGCCCTTCCTCGATCACGACGACGCGATCGGCATGGGCGAGCGCAAGGGAAATATCGTGCATGGCGAAGATCGCGGTGTCGTGGCGCGCGCACAGCTTGCCGAGAATATCCGCGCCCTGGCGACGGTCGAGCGCCGACACCGGCTCGTCGGCGATCACGATCGCGCGCTCGTTGTAGAGCGCACGGGCGACCGAAGCGCGCTGCTGTTGGCCGCCGGACAGCGTGCCTGCTTGCTCGAACAGCTTGTCGGCGAGCCCCACGAGTTCGAGCGTGCCTTCGACCTCGGCGACATCGCGCCTCGCCGGCCACACCAAATTACGCAGATTGTGCCAAGTCGAGTGCCGATCGAGCCGGCCCATATAGACGTTGTGGAAGACCGACAGCGTCTTTACCAGCGCCGCCGCCTGCGGGATCAGCGCGACTTTATCGACGAGCCGAGCGTGAAGCAGGTTGAGCAGCGTCGACTTGCCGGCGCCGGATCTGCCCATGATCGCGACACGCTCGCCCACGCTGATCGTCAGGTCGACGTCGTACAGCACGGCGCGGCCGGCGTAGCCGGCCGACGCCTTGCACAATTCGACCAATGCCGGCACGGCGAGAGCTTCAGTTCAGGAGGTTGGTTGCCTTGCCGACCTCCTCAATGGGATCGTAGTCGGAATTCTTGGCAGGGATGAACTTCGAGCGAGCGAATTGTTCGAGAATAGCCTTATCGTCGATGGCGAGCAACGCCGCGCGCAGCTTCTCCTTGAAGCCCGCGCCGTACGTCTTGTCGACATCGCCGCGCACCGTCCATTGGTAGTCGGGAAAGGTCGGCGTCTCCCAGATCACGATGACCTGCGCCGGATCGATCTTGCCGGCGCGCTTGTCGAGCTCCCAAACGGTGAAGTCGAGCACGCCGACCTCGAAGGCGCCCGACTGCACCAGCTGGATCGTCCGACTGTGGTCGCCGGAAAACCCGACGCGCGCAAAGACCTCGTCGGGACCGCGCCCGAATGCATTGCGGATGAAATACTCCGGCATCAACCGACCGGAGGTCGAGGCGCGCGATCCGAAGGTGAACGATTTGCCCGCGATCTCCTGCGGAAACTCCTTGGACGGGACGAGGCCAGTCTTGGTGTTGGCGATGATGAACGACTTGAACGCCACGTCTTCGGCGCCTTGCGCGATCGCCTCCGAGCCCGGCACCTGGCGGCGAGCCTGCGCGCCGGTGAAGCCGCCGAACCAAGCCAATTGCACCTGGCCGTTGGTGAACGCCGTCACGGCAGCGGGATAGCTCTTCACCGGCAGGTACTTCACCGGCACGCCAAGCTTGCTCTGGAGATATTCGGCGACCCGCGTGAAGCGTTCGACGAGTCGAGTTTCATCTTGGTCGGGTATCGCCGTGAACACAAAGACCGGTTTGTCCTGCGAGAAAGCCGCGCCGCTGAACAAAGAAGTCGCAAGCGCCAACGCTGCCATAGCCCGTTTCATCGACAGCTCCCTTTGGTCGTGACCAAGATCATTGATAAACCTGCTCGACCCGACGGAAGTTCGAAATCGGGCCGAAATCGCATCACATGTTTGTCAGGTCCGTTGCCGCCTGTCACTTCCCGACCTATCCGCTCGCCGGTTCCGGCGCTGGCGTGATTTTGCCAGGGTCTCGTCGATCAACTTCTTCCACGCGGCCTTCTCGCGCGCGGGCCGGAACAGATGGGCGCGCCGCGCGATCGCGCGCTGCAAGCGCTCGAGGAATGCGGCGTCGGTCTCGATCCGGTTGAGCAGCCGCGCCAGCGCTTGCGTATCACCGATCGGAAAGTAACCCGGGTAATCGCGTCCAAGCAGGCCAATCGAACCGTCGATGCGCGTGGCCAGCACCGGAACGCGGGCGGCGACGGCTTCGGACATGACGTTCGCTCCCCCTTCGCTGAGCGACGACAGAACCATGGCCCGCGCACGGCCGAGCAGACGCCGGACCTCCGCGCGCGGCCGGTCGCCGCGCCAGACGTAGCGTGGATTGACCGCCATCTCGGCCTTGGCCGTTGCCGCCCATCGCGCCGTCTCGGCGGCTCCGAGATGCACGATGCGAATCCGCGAGCTTGCCGGCAAGCGTCGCGCGGCCTTGGCGGCGCGGAATGGATCCTTTACCTCGCGCAGATGGCCGATCACGGCCACGTCGAAACGACGCGTCGGCCGGCGCCGCACACGACGCAGCGGGAGAGCCGACTGATGCACGACGCGAACCTTGGCTCGAAACCGCGCGGGAACGCGCCGGCGCACGAGCTCTTGCAACGCGACTAGCCGATCGGCGCATGCGAGAGAGCGCAGCGTCGGCGTTGGGTCGCGACCGATATAATCGTAGACGTCGGTGCCGCTCAAAGCCACGATCAGCGGCCGATCGGGGTAAAGCTCGCGAAACTTCCGAATGCTGGCCGAGCTGCGCCACGCGTGGATGGCAATCATCAGGTCCGCGGACGCTCCATTATATCGGGAGGCAGTGTGAACGCGATGGCCGAGCTCGCGCAAGATCCGCGTCCAGCGCGCACTGGTGGTCTGGTTTCCGGATCGTGACGACGAACCAGCTGGTGTGATAACAACGATCTTCATGAATGAAGACCTGGTATATCGGCCGACGAGCGCCGCCACAGCCGACGAACTGGCGGCTCAGCTCTGCAATATACGCACGTGCACCCGTCGCGTGACGGACGATCTGTCGACGCGGCAGTTGATGGGACCGATGCTGCCGATCGTCAATCCCATACTTTGGGAGATCGGGCACGTCGGCTGGTTCCACGAATACTGGACGCTGCGTCACGCTCACGGCGAAGCGCCGATTCTCGATCGCGCGGACCGCCTGTGGAATTCGAGCACGGTCGCCCACGCCACCCGCTGGGACCTGGACTTGCCCGACCGCAACGGCGTGTTCGGCTACATGGCGGATGTGCTGGGGCGGCAGCTTGACCGCCTCGGCGGCGGAATCGAGCTCCCGGCCCGTTATTTCTACGACCTCTCGATCCGGCATGAGGACATGCACGTCGAGGCGCTCGTCTATACGCGACAGACGCTCGGATACGCGCGACCCGAACGTCTTGGGCGTCCGGCGAGTCATCGCGCCGGGGCATGGAGAGGCGACGTCGAGGTGCCGGGCGGGCGCTGGCGGCTCGGCTCGACCGCCGCCGATGGCTTCATTTTCGACAACGAGAAGTGGGCGCACGAGGTCGACATCGCGCCGTTCCGGATTGCCAAGGCCGCGGTTACGAATGCCGAGTTCGCCGCGTTCGTCGACGACGGCGGTTATCGCCGACGGGAATTCTGGAGCGCCGCGGGCTGGGCCTGGCGCGAGCGCACAGCGGCCGAGAAGCCGGTCTACTGGCTCAAGAATGACGGCGGCAGCTGGACGTGGCGCCGCTACGACAAAGTCGAGCAACTGCCGCCGCACGCGCCGGTGACGTTCGTCAATTGGTATGAGGCGCAAGGCTGGTGCAACTGGGCCAAGCGCAGACTTCCGACCGAGGCCGAATGGGAAGCCGCGGCCGTCGGCGAAGCGAGCCCGGACGGCTCCCGCTTGGCCGACTGCAAGCGTCGCTGGCCCTGGGGCGATGCGGCGCCGAGCGGCGAACACGCCAACCTCGATTTTGCCTTCGACGGTCCTATTGATGTCGCTGCTTGCGCCGCCGGCGACAGCGCCCTCGGATGTCGGCAGATGATCGGCAACGTGTGGGAATGGACGGCCTCGGATTTCGTGCCGTTCGCCGGCTTCGCCGCGGACCCGTACGAAGATTATTCGCAGCCGTGGTTCAACACGCGCAAGGTGTTGCGCGGAGGAAGCTTCGCCACGAGTGCACGCATCGCGCGTCCGCTCTACCGCAACTTCTTCACGCCCGAGCGCAACGACGTCATCGCCGGATTTCGTACCTGCGCGC
>JAFAHL010000652.1 GCA_019237215.1 Hyphomicrobiales bacterium
GCTCGGCGCGGTGATGTTCGGCCACCGCCATTTCCAGCCTGTGATCGACGCCATCATCAAGCTGGCGGAAAAGGCGGCGAAGGAGCCGCGCGAGCTGCAGGTGGCCGACACCTCCGCGCTCGAAAACGAGATGCTGGGGCTGATCGATCAGGATTTGCGCGCCGCCTACGCGATCGCCAACAAGATGGAGCGCCACAAGGCGGTCGATGCCGCCAAGACCAAGGTGATGGCGCATTTCTGTCCGGAAGGCGCGGAGAACTCGCCCTATCCGGCGCAGCAGGTCGCGAGCGTCTTCAAGAACATCGAAGCCAAGATCGTGCGCTGGAACATCCTCGATAGCGGTCGCCGCATCGACGGCCGTGACGTGAAGACGGTGCGTCCGATCGTCTCGGAAGTCGGCGTGTTGCCGCGCGTGCACGGCTCGGCCTTATTCACCCGCGGCGAGACCCAGGCGCTGGTGGTGGCGACGCTCGGCACCGGCGAGGACGAACAGTGGGTCGACGCGCTGCAGGGGACCTACAAGGAGACGTTCCTCCTGCATTACAACTTCCCGCCGTTCTCGGACGGCGAGACCGGACGCATGGGCGGGCCGCGCCGCCGCGAGATCGGCCACGGCAAGCTCGCCTGGCGCGCCATCCATCCGATCTTGCCGGCGCACCACGAATTTCCCTACACGTTGCGCGTGGTGTCGGAGATCACGGAGTCGAACGGCTCCTCCTCGATGGCTACCGTATGCGGCACGTCGCTGGCGCTGATGGACGCGGGTGTTCCGCTCAAGCGCCCGACCGCCGGTATCGCCATGGGCCTCATCCTCGAGGACAAGCGCTATGCCGTGCTGTCCGACATCCTCGGCGACGAGGACCATCTGGGCGATATGGACTTCAAGGTGGCAGGCACCGAGCGGGGCGTGACCTCGCTGCAGATGGACATCAAGATCGCCGGCATCACCGAGGAGATCATGCGCGTCGCGCTCGGCCAGGCGAAGGAAGGGCGCATGCACATCTTGGGCGAGATGTCGAAGGCCCTGGCCCAGCACCGCGATCAGCTCGGCGAGCACGCGCCGCGCATCGAGGTGTTCAACATCCCGGTCGACAAGATTCGCGAGGTGATCGGGTCCGGCGGCAAGGTGATCCGCGAGATCGTGGAGAAGACGGGCGCCAAGATCGACATTGCCGACGACGGCACGGTGAAAGTGGCGTCCGCCAACGGCGACGCGATGAAGGCGGCGATCAATTGGATCAAGTCGATCGCGTCCGAACCCGAGGTCGGTCACATCTACGAGGGAACCGTGGTCAAGGTGATGGACTTCGGCGCCTTCGTGAACTTCTTCGGCGCCAAGGACGGCCTCGTGCATATCAGCCAGCTCGCGCCGCGCCGGGTGCAGAAGGTCACCGACGTCGTCAAGGAAGGCGACAAGGTCAAGGTGAAGCTTCTCGGCTTCGACGAGCGCGGCAAGGTGCGCCTCTCCATGAAGGTCGTCGACCAGGCGACCGGCGAAGATTTGGAGGCGAAGCAGAAGGCCGAGGCCGAGCAACAGCGCACCGACCAGCAGCGCGAGGCGGCGGGCGCGGAGTAATTCGCGTGCGCGCGGAATATCGCAGCAGGCGGCCCGCGGGCCGCCTTCTCGTTTCAGCGGCTACTGCGCCGCGTCCTTGGTGATGGCGCTCTCGTTCGCCGCGGTTTCGTCCTTGAGCGAGGTGGGATGCGGCATGGCGATGACGTTGTAGCCGGAATCGACGAAGTGGATGTCGCCGGTGACGCCGGTGGAGAGGTCCGAGAGCAGATAGAGCGCGGCACCACCGATCTCGTCCAGCGTCACGCCCCGGCGCAATGGCGCGTGGCGTTGCTGGAAGGCGAACATCTGCCGCGCGTCGCCGATGCCGGCACCGGCCAGCGTGCGGATCGGCCCGGCCGATATGGCGTTGACGCGAATGGCGGACGGCCCGAAGTCGACCGCGAGATAGCGCACCGAGGCTTCGAGCGCTGCCTTCGCCACGCCCATGACGTTGTAGTTCGGCATCGCGCGCTGGCCGCCGTTGTAAGTCAGCGTGAGCATCGCTCCGCCAGCCGGCATCAGCGTCGCCGCGCGTCTCGCCACCTCGGTGAAGGAGAAGCAGGAGATGATCATCGTGCGCACGAAGTTCTCGCGCGTGGTGTCGGCGTAGCGGCCCTTGAGCTCATTCTTGTCGGAGAAGGCGATGGCGTGGACGAGAAAATCGAGCGAGCCCCATTTCTCCGCAATGGCGGCGAACGTGGCCTCGACCGAGGCGATGTGCTCGACGTCGCACGGCAGCAGCAGCGAAGCTCCCACGGAATCTGCCAGCGGCTTGACGCGCCGGCCGAGCGCCTCGCCCTGATAGCTAAACGCGAGCGTGGCGCCCTGAGCGGCGAGCGTCCTGGCGATGCCCCACGCGATCGAGTGGTCGTTGGCGACCCCCATGATCAGCCCGCGCTTGCCCTGCATCAATTGCGTCATGGCGCCCAAACTTCACCGCTTTGCCGCCCGCTCCTCGCGCGGGCCGAATTGACCGTCGTGCGTCCCTCAAACATCGAGACGCTTGAGCACCACCGAGGCGTTGGTGCCGCCGAAGCCGAACGAGTTCGACAGCACGCAGCCGAGCTTCACGTTGTCGCGGCGTTCGCGCACGATCGGCACGTCGGCGAAAGCCGGATCGAGATTCTCGACGTTGGCGCTTTCGCAGATGAAGCCGTTGTTCATCATCAGCAGCGAATAGATCGCTTCCTGCGCGCCGGCCGCGCCGAGCGAATGGCCGGTGAGTGATTTCGTCGCCGCGATGGGCGGACATTGCTCGCCGAAGACTTCGCGGATCGCCTCGATCTCCTTGACGTCGCCGATCGGGGTCGAGGTCGCGTGCGGGTTGATGTAATCGACCGGCGCCTTGACGTTCTTGAGCGCCATCTTCATGCACCGCACCGCCCCTTCACCCGACGGCGCCACCATGTCGAAGCCGTCGGAGGTGGCGCCGTAGCCGGCGACCTCGCCATAGATGCGCCCGCCGCGAGCCTTGGCGTGTTCGAGCTCCTCCAGTACCAGCACGCCGGCGCCGCCGGCGATGACGAAGCCGTCGCGGTCGACGTCGTAGGCGCGCGACGCCTTCTCCGGCGTCTGGTTGAAGCTCGAGGACATCGCGCCCATGGCGTCGAACAGCACGGAGAGCGTCCAGTCGAGCTCCTCGCAGCCGCCGGCAAAGATCACGTCCTGCTTGCCCATCTGGATCACTTCCGCCGCGTTGCCGATGCAGTGGTTCGAGGTCGCACAGGCCGACGAGATCGAATAGTTGACGCCTTTGATCTTGAACCAGGTGGCGAGCGTCGCCGAGGCGGTGGACGACATCGCTTTGGGCACGGCGAAGGGCCCCACACGCTTGGGACTCTTGTTGCGGGCGGTGTCGGCGGCTTCGACGATGGCGCGCGTCGACGGCCCGCCCGAGCCCATGATGATGCCGGTCATCTCGTGGGAAATTTCGCGCTCCTCGAGCCCGGCATCGCGGATCGCCTGCTCCATGGCGACGTGGTTCCAGGCCGCGCCGCCGCCGAGGAAGCGCATGGCGCGGCGGTCGATCGTCTCTTCCGCGCTGAGGGTGGGCGCTCCGTGCACCTGACAGCGAAAGCCGAGCTCGGCGTATTTTTCGGCGCGCGAGATGCCCGACTTGGCCTCGCGCAGGCTCGCCAGAACTTCCTGGGTGTTGTTGCCGATCGATGAGACGATGCCCATCCCGGTGACGACGACCCGTCTCATGAATGCCTCGTCCGCATCTCGATGCGCAGAGCGAGCGCTCCTGCCGCCGTCAACCGCCGCTCGGCTGCATCACCTCGTCGCGGAACAGACCGACCTTGAGGTCCATCGCCCGATAGATGATCGAGCCGTCCGCCGACAGCCAACCGTCGGCGATGCCGAGCACGAGCTTGCTGCGCATGACGCGCTTGATGTCGATGCCGTAGACCACGTTCTTGACCGTGGGCAGAACCTGACCGGAGAATTTCAGTTCGCCCAATCCGAGCGCGCGTCCCTTGCCGGGCGCGCCCACCCAGCCCAGGAAAAAGCCGAGCAGCTGCCAGAGCGCATCGAGGCCCAAGCAGCCGGGCATGACCGGATCGCCCTTGAAATGGCAGGGGAAGAACCAAAGGTCGGGTTTGAGCTCGAGCACGGCGCGCACCAGGCCCTTGCCGTATTCGCCGCCGGCTTCCGCGATCTCGGAAATGCGGTCGAACATGAGCATGGGGGGCAGCGGCAACTGGGCATTGCCGGCACCGAAGAGTTCGCCCCGCGCGCAGGCCAATAGGTCATCATAGCCGAAGCTGGTGCGCCGGTTCAGCATCCGCGTCCTGTCCGTGGCCCCCTGGTCAATGCCCAAAGCGGGGAACTCCTAACATAGGCGGCTCGAGGGGCAAAGCCAGCTACCCTTGCCGAAAATCGCCCTGATTAGAATTACCCCAGTGTTGTTGCGAGGGAGTTGCATGTTCGGCGCCATATGTTACAAATGCAACAATCCTGCGCGGGCAAGGCATTTTGAGAGGTTCCACCCGTAGATGACGCCGTCGCGTACCGTTGTTTTGACCAAGCCAGTCGAGGACGCCGAGCGGGTGGGGAGCGCGTCGGCGCGCTCCGCGCTCACCGGCTGCCCATGGCGCGACGTGAAGTCCATGCTCCGCGACGTGGGCTTGCGTCCGACGCGCCAACGCATGGCGCTCGGCTGGATCCTGTTCGGCAAAGGCGATCGCCACGTCACCGCCGAAATGCTCTACGAAGAGGCGACCAAGGCCAAGGTGCCGGTATCGCTCGCCACCGTCTACAACACGTTGCATCAGTTCACCGATGTCGGGTTGTTGCGCCAGGTCGCCGTCGACGGCTCGAAGACTTACTTCGACACCAACGTATCTCAGCACCACCACTTCTTCGTCGAGGGGGAGAACGACCTGCTCGACATTCCCGACGCCGACGTGGTCGTGGGAAGGACGCCGATCCCGCCGGAAGGCTATGAGGTCGCGCGCATCGATGTGGTGGTGCGGCTGCGCCGCAAGGCGCGCTGAGCGGCTTTCTTTCTTCCATCGTTGCGCGCGCGTGTCGGCCGGCGTTGCCGGCCGTTGATGTTTTCGAATTACTCCACCTTCTCGTTCGGATAGACGCCCCAGAGCTGCTCCTGCACGACCCAACCGTCGAAGCCCGCTCCGGCGATACGGCACCAGCTTCCGGTGCAGCGTTTGACCGTGGCGAGCACGCCGGCCTGCAGTCGCGCGATCACGGTGGCGCCGCTATCACCCTGGTCATAGAGCGGCACCAGCTCTTTCTTGTCCTTGGGGGTGACCACCGCCGTGCGCCGGCCGGAGAGCAGCGAGTGATAAACCCAGCCCTCCGATCCTTCCCAATCGCGGATGCGCCGCCAATTGTCCGACTCGGCGGTAATCTCTACCGGCAAGCCGGCGCGGGTATAGACGAAGGTCACGTCGTGGTCGCGCGTCGGGCCGCCGCGCACATTGACGCGATCAGGCTTGAGGCTGACGAAGCGCGGCATCGGCAGGCCGCTCTTGGGGCCGGTGCCGACCTCGCCCGCGGCGCGCGCGGTCGCGGCGCAAATCAGCGCCGCGATCAAGGCGAGAGCCGTCACCGGCGCGCGCTGCACGATCCGCCAACTGCGCTTTGAATGCATCGGTTCAGGGCGCCGAAAAATCATGCTGCCGATTGGCTCGCGCGCGGCCCGCGACGGCCGCGATGCGGGCCTTTGTCTTCACACGTCCATCTGTTACAGAGGGATCCCAACCCGCGTAAGGAACGCCAGTGTCCGGCATGGGGGTTAAAGAGACCTGAACGGAGGAACCCGTTCGCGGGCGGGCGAGGTGGCGAAGGGCGAACCATGGCGAGCCGCAAGAAACCCCTGGTCGTCGTCACGCGCAAGCTTCCCGACAGCATCGAGACGCGCATGCGCGAACTCTTCGACGCGCGCCTCAACCTCGACGACAAGCCCATGACGGCGGCCGAACTCGCAGAAACGGTCACGAGCGCCGACGTGCTGGTGCCCACCGTCACCGACCGCATCGATTCCTCGGTGCTGAGCCGGGCCGGCGACAAACTCAAGCTGATCGCCAACTACGGCAACGGCGTCGACCACATCGACGTCGCGACCGCGCTGAGCCGCGGTATCACGGTGACCAATACGCCGGGCGTTCTCACCGAAGATACCGCGGACATGACGATGGCGCTCATCCTGGCCG
>JAFAHL010000654.1 GCA_019237215.1 Hyphomicrobiales bacterium
CGCCGGGTCCATCATAAAGTCGAGGCGCTTGCCGATGAGATCGAGCGCCGCCGGCGCGCTGCCGCGGTAGGGCACGTGCTGAAGGCGCACCTGCGCCTCCTTGGCCAAGAGCTCGACCGCCAAATGCGGGCCCGACCCATTGCCGGGCGTGCCGTAGAGCAACGGCGTGCTGCGCGTGCGCGCGAGCGTGATGAGATCCGCCACCGTTCGCATGGAGTGATCGGCGTATGTCGCCAGCACATAGGGATACTCCGTGAACATGCTGATCATGGCGAAGTCGTCGATCGTGCGGTAAGGCAGCGTCTTGTAGGTAGCGGCCGCAAACGCGTGTCCGGATGGAATCGCAAACAGCGTATATCCGTCGGGTGCGGCACGGGCGGCCAGCGCTGCCGCCGTCGTGCCCGACGCCCCCGGCTTACTTTCGATCACGACCCGCTGGCCAAGCCGCCGTGTGAGACCATCGGCGACGATGCGCGCCACAAGATCGGTCGGACCGCCGGGCGGAAAACCGTGAAGCATCGTGATCGGCCGATCGGGCCAGTCCGGATTGGAACGCGCGGGCCGAGCTACGAGCATCGACAAGAGGCCGGCGATCACCGTGCGGCGCGTGAGTTCGCTCACCTCGCTTTTTCTCCAGTTATCCGTCAGGATCGGCGCCTCGCGCTCCATTTGGCGTTGACGCAACACGGTGGGGAGCAGACCGAGTTTGCCGCTTGCGCTGATGCTTCATCGCGAGTGTGTGTCCGTTCGGGGAAATACGGCGTGCGGTGGCCGGCCTTCTTATTTAGCATTCACGCGGCGCGCGATGTCGCGTCCTTACACATGCGGTGCTGAGGTTGCGGCATGGCATCGCCAGTGTAATGCAGTTCGTGGGAGGGACAACGCATTTGCCTCCCCTTTAGCGTAATGCGTGGTGGTGCTACCGTGGTGCGCCCCTAGAACGGCGGGAGTCGCTTGCGACATTCCGCCCGCCCGGCGCATGGGCGAGGGAGAGGAGGAGTCCATGAAAGAGCTGATCAAGCAGTATCTGGACCATGGGATGTCGCGCCGGCAGCTGATGACCGGGCTGAGCGCGCTCGGCATGAGCACTGCCGCGGTCAAAGCCGTGGCGCAATCGCTCGAGACGTTCGGCCAGGGCGCGCCTCCCGCCTCCGCCATGCGCACGCTGAAGGGAACGGGCGGCACGCTGTTCGTGCAGCAGCTCAAGGCCGCCGGCGTCGAGCATATCTTCTTCAACCCGTCGACCGGCGACTATCCGATCTTCGACGCGCTCGTGGATGAGCCCGACATCCACTTGATCAAGGGCATCCACGAAGGTGCCGTGGTCGCCATGGCCGACGGCTATGCGCGCGCGTCGGGCAAGACCGGCGTCGTCATCGTCGCCAATGTCGGTCTGCCCAACGCCATGACGCAGATGGTCAACAGCTGGAAGGACCAGATCCCCCTGTTGGTCGCCGTCGCGTCGGTCGAGCAGGACGCGCTCGGTCGCGACCTGTTCCAGGAGAGCGACCATTGCGAGGTCATGACGCAACCCATCACCAAGTGGTACTGGGCGGCGAAGACGACCTCCTCGATTCCGGAAACCGTCCGCCGCGGCATGAAGTTCGCGTCGACGTCGCCTTGCGGTCCGGTCTTCCTCTCGCTGCCGACCAACACGCTGCGCGAAGAAGCGACCGCCGCGATCTGGGATCAGGCCAAGTTCGACGTGCCCATGCGCATCCGTCCCGACAAGGACGATATCGCCAAGGCCGCACGCATGCTGCTCGAGGCCAAGAACCCGCTGATGAGCGTCGGCGACGAGGCCAGCTGGTGCCGCGCCAGCAAGGAACTGATCGATCTCGCGGAGCTCCTCGGTCTTTCCGTCACCGGACAGGGAGGCTCGCTCGGCTTCTGGTCGAAGCCGTTCCCGACCCGCCATCCGCTCTACATCGGGCCGCAACTGCGCGACATGCGCTATCCCGGCAAGGTCGACGTGCTGTTGAACCTCGGCAACCGCTACGGCGAGCGCGCCGCGCCCGGAATGCAGCTGATCTCGATCCGTCTCGATCCCACGAGCCTTGC
>JAFAHL010000687.1 GCA_019237215.1 Hyphomicrobiales bacterium
CCGAGTTTGCCGCTCGTATTCACGGCGAAGCGGTGAGACCGCACGCGTTAGTCCGCGGACACGCCGCTCGCCTTGATCGGGCCGCTCCAGCGCGCGATCTCGGCGGCCACGAACTTGGCAAAATAGTCCGGGCTTCTGCGCTCCGGCGGCGCCACCTCCTCGCCGAGCGCTTCGAAGCGCTCGCGCACGGACGGCGTGTCGAGCGCCTCGCCGACAGCCTCATTGAGGCGGCGCACGATCGGCTCGGGCGTGCCCTTGGGCAAGAACAGGCCCTGCCAGGTGCCGACTTCGAAATCGAGGCCCTGCTCGCGCGCGGTCGGGACATTCGGGAGGACGGCCGGCCGGCGCGATCCCGTGCTGGCGATCGCCTTGATGGAGTTGCTCTCGATCTGCGGCAGCGACGTCGACACCGAATCGCACACGTAGTCGATGCGGCCGGCCATGAGGTCCTGCATCGCAGGCCCCAAGCCGCGATAGGGAATATGCATGACGTCGACGCCCAACGCCGCGTTGAGCAGGATGCAGCTCACATGCGAGGCCGAACCGGCGCCGGCGGAGCCGAACTTGACCGTCGCCTGGTTCGCCTTCACGTAGGCGATGAACTCGGGCAGCGAATTTGCCGGAAGGGTCTTCGGCGTGATCAACACGCGCGGCGATTCGACGACGAGCTCGAGCGCGGTGAAGTCGGCAATGGTGTCGTAGGGCGGCTTCTTGTAGAGCGCCTGGCTCCAGGCGTGCGTGCCGCTGTTGCCGAGCACGAACTGGTATCCGTCGGGCGGCGCCTTGGCGACGCGCAGCGAACCGACCGTGCCCCCCGCCCCGCTCGGGTTCTCCACCACGACCTGCTGGCCGAGGACGTCGCCGAGCCCTTGCGCAAGGATGCGGCCGGCGACGTCGCTCGGGCCGCCGGCGGCAAACGGCACAACCAGCGTGAGCGGCCGGGTCGGCCAATTTTGCGCCGACGCCATGCCGGGCGCGGTCAGCAGCGCCAGCAGCGCGGCCAACGCAGCGAGGCACGCGCCGATCACTCGACGTCTTCCGATGCCCATGGTTCGTCCCTGGTGATGTCCACGTGGCGGGCTGGAGCGCGCGGGCCGCGCATTATCGCTTCGCCGCGATAAGCGGGCCATCGCGAAGTTGGCGCCGTCCGGGTTTCGCGGCCCCTGCCTCCTCCTCTACCCCCAGCCATGACATCGATGCCGCGCCTCACTCGACACCGCCCAACGATGCGCGGCGGAGCACAGCCTACCGCTCGACACGTTGGAGTTGCAGCGGTCCCTGTAAATAACAGGCCGGAAAGAGGCAAGGCGAACCAGCGATCGTTTCCCACAGCCGCAGGTTGGTTCTTCCGCCCGCGCCGCGGCGCGGCTTCAGTTGGGCGAAAATGTCGCAGACCCCCTCGCCCTCATCCTTCGAGACGCGCGCACGCGCGTTCGTGCTTTGCGGCATCTCTTCAGCCCGCGCGCTCCGCAGGATGAGGGCGACCGAGTTGGCGGCTCGTCGCCGAACCGTTCGCTGCATTCCATCTCACGATGTCAAACAGCCCATCTCGTTCCCGCGGCACGTTTTCCGCGCCCAGGGTTCTGCATCGTTGCTTCGCGCACCCGAATCGAGGGGTGGGCGGAGCTGACGAATCTTATAGTCCAGCTTCAACTGGAAGTCAAGAAGTAAATTCGATTTGTAGCTGAAAATGAGCGCCAAAATGTTACGCCTCTCTCGATCACCTCGTCCGCGGCGGCTGGCGGCGTCAGCGGAAGGGTCAGGCCGAGCGTCTTCGCGGAGCGCTCACGGTCACGTTCAAATCTTTGATCAGGCCATTCCCGACCGAATACACCCAGCCATGAACCGAGAGATTCTGCCCGCGCGCCCATGCGTCGAGCACGAAGACGTCGGAGGCGACGTTCTTGACTTGCTGCATCACATTGAGTTCGCACAGACGGTCCAGGCGGCTATGCTCGTCCCGCAACGCTTCGAGTTCCTGGCTGTGCGTTCTGGACAGCTCGCGAATCGGATGCAGCCAGTGATCAACAAGACCCCGACGTCTGCCATCGACGGCGGCACTGACGCCGCCGCAGCCATAATGTCCGACCACCATAATGTGGTGCACTTTGAGTACGTCGACGGCAAACTGCAACACCGATAAATAGTTGGCATCCTGCGGCGAAGCGAGATTGGCTACATTGCGGTGGACGAACAGCTCGCCCGGGTCGAGTCCGACAATCGTATTTGCCGGCACGCGGCTATCGGAGCAACCGATCCAGAGATAATGGGGCGCCTGTTGGCGTTCGAGGCGCCGGAAGAAATCAGGATCCTCCGAGGTCATACGCGCTGCCCAGGCGCGATTCCTTTTCTTGAGATCGTCAGGTGCCAGAGTATTCACGTACTTGCCGGAAACAAACGTTATCGCGTTACGTATTTGGTTCGCCGTGAATGCCGCGACTGAGTTCCACGAGCGAAGGCTACTCGTTGGGCTAAGTGCGCTGCACCTGCTTGCCCGCCAGCACGGTCGCAGCCGGGAACAGCCGCTGGCCGCCCGTACGCGTGCCCTTGTAGTTGTCGACGAATTCGAAGGTCCCGTCCCGCAGCTCCAAGATTGCCACGTCGGCCGGCGCACCCACGTTGAGCGTGCCGCGGTCATCGAAAGACGGGAATACGCGCGCAGCATTGACGCTCGCGCATGCGATGATCTGGCTGAGCGGCATGCCGAACATGATGAACTTCGACATGACGTTCGGGAAGTCGACGACGCCGGTGGTCTTCGACGTCACGTTCCAATCCGTGGAGATGGTATCGGGCCAAAAGCCCTGCTTCGTTGCGCGCTCCACGGTGGCCCAGTCGAAATGATCGAGAACCCCGTTGCCGAAATCGAAAATGACGCCGCGTCGGCGCGCGGCTGCCACGTCCGGGAACAGCCGGCCCTTGTCGTCGAGGATGCCGTTGGGCGCCGGCGCGTACATGTGGGTGACGATATCGCCGCGCTTGAGCAGCGGGAGGATGGCGCGCATGGGCGAAAACGATTGGCCGATGTGGATCATCACCGGGAGATTGAAGGGGGCGGCCGCCTCTTGTGCGCGCCGCAGCGCTTCGAGATCGTTGGCGTCGGCCACGTTTTCCGACAACCGCGCCTTGACGCCGACGACGACGTCGCGATGGCGTGCGATCGCTGCCTGCGCCAAAGCCACGTTGGCGGCGTTGATGTCGTGCAGCTCGCCGCCGGGAGAGATGACGCCGGTGCGGGCGATGTTCACCAGGGCGCGGCCCACTTGGGGTCCTGTCCTCGCGACGGCGGCGATTTGGTCGATGTTGTCCGCGCCGGCCGAGCCGGCATCGACCCATCCGGTGACGCCGTCCTGCAAAAGCAACGCAGGGCCTTCCTTGCTACGGCCGGCATGGGTGTGGATGTCGATCAGCCCCGGAGCAACGATCTTGCCGCGCGCATCGATCGTTTGGGAGGCGTCGCCCGCGATGTCGGCCTCGACCGCGACGATCTTGCCGCCGGCAATCGCAACGTCGCGTATCGCATCGAGCCCTGCCGAGGGGTCGATGACGCGCCCGCCCTTGATAAGGAGATCGTGGGTCGCCGCGCGGGCTTTCGGAACCTGGGCGAGCAGCGCAGCCGCACCCATGCCCACGAACTGGCGTCGGTTCATCATGCTCGATAGCCCATATCGCTGGACACCTTGGGAATATGGAGAGAAGAAATCGCGGTGAGTGTTGCTTGTCTGCAGCTACCTTATAACGGGAATTGCGGTGGCGCGAGGCTATCTCGGCAGGGAGCGATAGAGCCCCGAAGGAGGTTTCCGAGCCCGATAAGCGCGATGAACTCGCGGCGCCTCATTCGATCACCTCGTCGGCACGGGCGAGCACTGATGACGGAATTTCGAGGCCGAGCGCCTTCGCGGCCTTGAGGTTGACCACGAGCTCATATTTGGTCGGCGTCTGCACGGGAAGATCGGCCGGCCTC
>JAFAHL010000706.1 GCA_019237215.1 Hyphomicrobiales bacterium
CGACCATGGCGAAGCTCGCCGCCTTGAGCGTAACCGCGCGCTCGTGCCAAGCCCGGGCAAGGCGGCGTTGTAGGCGATCGAGGGGCGCGGGTAGCCTCATGGCGGGCCCCGCTTAGCACGTCCGGACGCCCGCGCCGAGGCTCCCCCCATGCCGGCCGCGGCGCGACAGCAGCCCATGCTTGGGTTATAACCTATCCGCGGCGGGGAAGGGCCGAAAGGCGCGGTCGATGGCAGGCGAAGCGATGACCCGAGCCGGCGGCGCCGGCGCTCCTGCGCGGCCACGCGGTAGGGCGGACGCCGGGCTTTCGATCGTGGTTCCGCTGTTTAACGAGGCCGACAATCTCGCGACCCTTCACGCCCGCGTCGTCGAAGTCGCGCGCACGCTCAAGGCGGAGCGCGCCCTTGCGACCGAGGCGGTCTATGTCGACGACGGCAGCCGCGATGCCACGCTCGCCGCCGCGCGTGAACTTCCAGCGGAAAGCCTCGATGTCCAGGTCATCTCCCTCTCGCGTAATTTCGGCAAGGAAGCAGCGCTTCTCGCCGGCCTCGATCATGCCCGGCTGGGCGCGGTGCTGTTCATGGACGGCGATGGCCAGCATCCGCCCGCGCTGGTGGAGAAGCTCGTCGGCTATTGGCTCGACGACGGCTACGACGTCGTCTACACCGCCAAGGCGCATCGCGCGAGTGAGCCGTGGCTGCGCCGTCTCGGCGTGAAGACGTTCTACGCCCTGATCAACTGGGGCGCGCGGCAAAAAATCCCCGAGGACGCGGGCGACTTCCGCCTCTTATCACCGCGCGCCGCCGCGGCGCTCAAGCAGCTGCCCGAGCGCAACCGGTTCTTCAAGGGGCTCGCGAGCTGGATCGGATTCCGTCAGATCCGGGTCGACTACGAACCGGCGGAGCGCATCCAGGGCCGCACGACGTGGAATCTGTATTCGCTGATCGGACTCTCGATCGAAGGGCTGACCTCGTTCTCGGTCGCGCCGCTGCGCCTCGCGAGCCTGCTCGGCCTCCTGCTCGCGGCCGCGGCATTCATCTTCGGCGTGCAAATCCTGATGGAGACCTTCGTCTTCGGCGAGTCGGTCCCGGGCTATCCCTCGGTGATCGTGGGCTTGATGGTGCTCGGCGGCGTACAGCTGATCATGATCGGGATCATGGGGGAATATATCGGCAAGATCCTGTCCGAGCTCAAAGCGCGCCCGGTCTATTTCGTGGCCGAGCACACGCTCAAAACGGCCGAGAACGCGGACGCCATCGGCGGTCCGCCGGCGCGCTCGGCCGCGGAATGAGCGCCGTCGAGACGAAATTTCATCGGCCTTCGCCTGCATAAGACGACCAACGCCGCTAGGATGCTTGCGGGGACTGCAACGCCGTGGCGTTCACGGCCAATGCGAGAGTGGGGTTCACGCGTGGATGCAGAGAACACGGACGGCTTGGACGCGGCCGCGATCGGGGGCTCGCAACGCCGGCGCATCTGGCTGTGCGCCGACGACTTCGGCATTTCTCCCGCCGTCAACACCGCCATCCGCGATCTCGTGGTGCGCCGACGCCTCAATGCCACCTCCGCGATGGTGGTGGCGCCGAGCTTTCAACGCGCCGAGGCGAGCGCGCTCGATGCGCTCAACGCTGCGGCGCCGCGGGTGGCGATCGGCCTGCACCTTACGCTTACCGCCCCCTTTCGGCCGTTGAGCAAGAGCTTCGAGCCCCTCAGAGCGGGCGCCTTCCCGCCCCTCGCGGCGATGGCGGGCCGCGCCCTGATGCGTCAGCTCGAACCCGACGCGTTGGCGGCGGAAATCGCCCGCCAGCTCGAGTCCTTCATCGATAGCTTCGGCCGCGCTCCGGACTTCGTCGACGGCCATCACCACATTCATCTCTTCCCCCAGATCAGCGATGCCCTACTCGCCGTCGTGGCAAGGACCGCGCCCAATGCGTGGCTGCGCCAATGCGGGCGGGTCGTGCCGTTCGCGCAAAGACTCGCCGACCGCAAGGGGTTGGTGCTCGACATCTTGAGCTACCGCTTCCGCTCTCGTGCCGCGGCGCTGGGGCTGCGCACCAACCCAGCCTTCGCCGGCACCTACGAATTCGACGATGCGGCCGATTTCGCGGCGCTGTTCCCGCGCTTCCTCGACCGTCTGCCCGACGGCAGCGTGGTCATGTGTCATCCCGGCTTCGTCGACGCAGAATTGCAGCGCCTCGATCCCCTGACGAAGCTACGAGAGAAGGAATATGTCTTCTTCGCCGGCGATGAGTTTCCGGCTGTGCTCGCGCGCCACGGCATGGCCCTGGCGTGATCGCCGCCCGCTTCTCCATCCCATTGGTCAAGCGAGAAAAAAACCAGCGAACCGTTTTTGTGGCGACCGGTCATTCCGCTTTCATGGGCATTTGCCTACATGACTGTCGTCGCGGGGAGGAAGGAGGCGACCAATGACTCCAGAGGAACGCAATCTCGTCATCGAACTATTCGACCGCCTGGCCACATTGGAGGATGCCCAGCGTGATCCAGAGGCCGAACGGCTGATCAGGGATGGCCTGCGGCAGGCGCCCAACGCCCTGTACGCGCTGGTCCAGACCGTATTGGTGCAAGATGAAGCCCTCAAGCGGGCCGATGCCCGTATTCGCGAGCTCGAGAGCGCTTCGGAGGCCGAAGCAGCGCCGCGCGATCAGAGCTTCCTCGGTGGAGTACGCGAGAGCGTCTTGGGCAAGCGCGAGGGCCGCGGCTCGGTGCCGTCGGTGCGGCCGGGCGAGGCTGCACCCATGTCGCCCGCCTGGCATACCGCAACCCAGCCAATGCAGCCGATGCCCGCCGGGTCGGCGGGAGCGCCCCCGGTGCCGGGCGGCTCGTTTCTCGGCACCGCCGCCGCGGCCGCCGCCGGCGTGATCGGCGGCTCGCTGCTGCTCAGCGGCATTCGCTCCATGATGGGTCACCAACAGGGGGCGCATGCGGCGTTCGATCCGGCGTCCGGCGCGAGCGGATCGTCCCCTTGGGGCGGCGGGGCCGCCGGCGGCGAACTCTCCCGTCAGGCCGGCCTCGACGATGTCGGACGGGCCTCATCGTCCGGCGACGACGCCGGCAGCCACCGCTCTGGCCTTCTCGACGACGGCCGCAGCGAGGATATGCAAGACGATCAGGATGCGGATGACCTCGACGACGACGACTTCGGCTTCGATGACGGCGGGGACGGCGGCAGTGATCCATGAGTGCTCGCCCGCGCCGAGCGCATGAAGCGGGCAAAAGGCCGCCGGCTCCGGCGGCCTTCGGTTGCAAGAACGCTTAATTCACCCGTGTTGAGTTTTTTGGCCGGCGCATGGCTGCAAAGCCGATGAACGAGATCGCGGCAAACGCTGCGGTCACGGCGAGCACGGCTGCGTCGGAGGCACGCTCCGCGACGAAGGCGAGCACGAACGGCGCAATCGCCTGCATCGCCAGGTACGGCGCCCCGATGCGGCCCACGATGTGGCCGTAGCCGGCCGCGCCGAACAGCGCCAGCGGCACCGCCCCGCGCGCAATGGTCAGAAGGCCGTTGGCCATTCCGAACATCACCGCGAAGCTCGCGGCCGCCGCCACGGTGAGCCCGAACAGGGCGATGAGCGCGAACGCCGCGAGCAGCATCGCGAGTGCGAAGCGCGCGATGAGCAACGGATGGATGCTGCGTGCGAACATGAGTTCGCCGATGCGCGCCGCGACCTGCGCGGGGCCGAACAGCGCGCCGATCGCTACCACCGTCGTCGCATCGATGCCGGCGCGGCCGAAGATCGCGAGCAGATGCGCGGACAGGCCCGACGGCACGAAGGCGTAAGCGGCGAAGGCCGCCGCCACCAGCAGGAACGGCCAACCGATCGGCGCCAGGACGACGCTGCGCGCTTGCACCGGCTGCGCCGTGGGCTTCGCGCGCGTGCGGGGCAAGGCGAAGGCCTGCAGCGGCGCCGCGACCAGAGCAAGGAGCGCGGCGTAGACGAGATAGGTGCCGCGCCATCCGACGGCCTCGAGCAAAAAATGGGTCGCGGGCCAGCTCACCGTCGAGGCGAATCCGCCGCCGAGCGTGAGCGCCGTGATCGGCCGCCTGGCGGTGGCGCCGAAGATGCGACCGAGCGTGGCAAAGGCCGGATCGTAGAGGGTCGCAGCAATCGCGACGCCGAGCAGCAGCCAAACCGCAACGTAAGCGGCGGGATGATCGGCGCAGACGATCAAGGCGAGACCGAGCGCGGCAGTGAGCGAGCCGAGCGGCATGACACGATGCCCGCCGTGACGGTCGATCATTGATCCGACCCGCGGTGAAACCAGCCCCGCCGTGAGCAACGCGAGGGAAAAGCCGCCCATGGCAAAGGCCACCGACCAGCCGCGCTCATGCGCGATCAGCGGCACGGTCAAGACCGGGGGATAGAAGATTGCACCCCACGCCAGAATCTCGGTGACCCCGAGCACCAGGACGGCGCGCCAAGGGCCGGCGATGATATCGGGCAACGGGGGCATGGCGGGAGCGCGCGGGCGCAGGGATTCGACCCTATCAGGGGTGCTGCCGGCGTCGGCCTAGCCGATACGCTTGACCATTGCGGCCGCGGTTGGCGCGCAAAGCTCGACAAATTGTCGACTGCCGCGGATCGCTTCCGGCACGTCGCCGCGCGCGCAGGGCCCATAGCCGAGCCGGCCGAAGAACTTCGCGTCCGCGGCGGTCAGGAGGTAGATCGCGTGACAATTGAGCGCGCGCGCCTCGGTCTCGAGCATTGCCACCATGGCTGCTCCCATGCCGATTTGACGCAGCGGAGGCAGCGTCACCAACGAACGCAGGAGTGCATCGCTGCCGTGAATTTCAAGCCCGCCGAAGCCGACTGGAATATCCTCGAGCGTCTCGAAGCGCCAGAACAACAGGTGCGCATCCCCGACGTCGTCGGCTGGCAAGCGGGCCTTGAGAAGGGCAGCCTTGAGCCCGTCGCGCTCCCACGCGGCAAGCGGCGTGGCGAGCAGGCGGCGGCGTGGCATGACAGCCTATCCTTACCCCGCGCGCGTGGGCGAAGACATCGCGTTCCGTCTCGGCTGCACCATAGATGGCGCTCGATTAGGCTTCAATCGGCGATCAGCGCGACGTCGAAGCGTTCGCCTGCGCCGCCCGTGGCGCGCAACGCACGAAGATGCCGGTTCCGTAGCGCCCGTCGACCTCGGGGTCCACGTATTTGAGAACCATGACGCGGCCGTCAAAGGAAACGATTTCACGATCCTGCACGCCCGGCGTGCGGCCCGCCGGACCGATATAGTCCTTCCCTGACGAGCTCCCCTTGAGGCGAAGCTCCTGCAGTTCGCTGGAATCGGCGAGGTACATCATGACTCCGCCGTTGGCGCCCTGGCCGATCACATAGGGCTGCTTGCACTGGCCGCGGGCATTGGCCTCGGTGCGCGTGCGATCTTCCGGCTTGTGATAGGCGGCGTATCCCCAACGGCCGACGATCTCGGTGGGCCGCACGTGCGCCGGCATTTCCGGCTCCGGCGGCGCCGAGGCGCCGACCTGCGGGGAGGGGGTGGTGCTACAGGCCGAAAGCGCCAGCGCGGACAGCGCGACGGCGACGAGCGACCAACCGAAATTGCATTTCCCCATCGCCGATCTTCCCTTACTCCTGCCCGCAGTGTCGCAAGACACATCGGCGGGCAGACGATCTACTCTTACCGGTCGCACGATTAACGAGTCGGCATAGCCCCCGACGAAACTCGTAAGATCTCCCGCAACTTAGTGTCAGGGTAAGGCCCGCCCAAGGCAGATGTGAGGCAGCGGACGCGGTTCCCTGCTGGGCCTTTGTTACCCATCCGCGGCCGCAGACCGGCGCCGGTGTCGAGGCCGCTTTGGCGTCGAAGCGGGCGTCAGTGCGCAAGCCGCGACGTGCACACGCTCGGTTCGGTTCACACGACGCCAAGTTCAACCGCAAACGCTTCGCCCCGGGGCGGGCGGCGGACGCCGAGATCGCGCCCCACTGCCCGCGGCGCTCGCGCGTCGCGTCGACCTCGGGGGGTGGGCGCGCACCGGCAGCGCGCCCACGCTTGACAGCCTCCACGCCAGCCCCTATGTCCCCGCCAGCCGTTGGCACTCCTCGATGTAGAGTGCTAACAGCCTGACAGATCGAGCGTATCGATCAAAGACCAGAGCCCCGCCAGCGCCTTATGAGGAGACTTCATGGCCAAAACCAAGTTCCGTCCCCTGCACGACCGCGTGGTCGTGAAACGCATCGATGCCGAGGAAAAATCGAAGGGTGGCATCATCATCCCCGACACCGCCCAGGAGAAGCCCTCGCAGGGCGAGGTCATCGCGGTGGGGCCCGGTGGTCGCGACGAGGCCGGCAAGATCATCAAGCCCGACGTCAAGGCCGGCGACCGGGTGCTGTTCGGCAAATGGTCCGGCACCGAAGTCAAGCTCGACGGCGAGGACCTCCTGATCATGAAGGAGTCCGACATCATGGGCGTGATCGCCTGACGTCGA
>JAFAHL010000733.1 GCA_019237215.1 Hyphomicrobiales bacterium
GCGCTCAAGGCCAAGGACAAGAGCATCATCCTGGTGCGGGTCGAGACCTCGCCCGAGGACATCCACGGCATGCACGCGGCCGAGGGCATTCTCACCACGCGCGGCGGCATGACCTCGCACGCCGCCGTGGTGGCGCGCGGCATGGGCAAGCCCTGCGTTTCCGGCGCGGGCGCACTGCGGGTCGACTACGCCGCCGAAACCATGAGCATCGCCGGACACACCTTCAAGGCGGGCGACGTCATCACCATCGACGGCTCGACCGGGCAGGTGCTCGCGGGCCGCGTGCCCATGACCGAGCCGGCGCTCTCCGGCGAATTCGCAACGCTGATGGGCTGGGCCGACGCGGTGCGCAAGCTCGGCGTGCGCGCCAACGCGGATACGCCCAACGATGCGCGCGTCGCCTTGAAGTTCGGCGCCGAGGGCATCGGGCTTTGCCGCACCGAGCACATGTTCTTCGACGAGGGCCGCATCCGCGCCGTGCGCGAGATGATTCTCGCCGACGACGAAAAATCGCGCCGCGCCGCGCTCGCCAAGCTCCTGCCGATGCAGCGCGCGGACTTCGTCGAGCTGTTCGAGATCATGCAGGGCCTGCCGGTGACGATCAGGCTGCTCGATCCGCCGCTGCACGAATTCTTGCCCCACAGCGAGGAAGAAATCGCCGAGGTCGCCGCCGCGATGGGAGCCGACCCCAAGAAGCTCGCGGACCGCGCCCGCGAGCTCAACGAGTTCAACCCGATGCTCGGCTTCCGCGGCTGCCGCCTGGCGCTCGCCTATCCCGAGATCGCCGAGATGCAGGCGCGCGCCATTTTCGAAGCGGCGGTCGAAGCCGCCAAGCGCACTGGCAAGCCGGTGGTTCCCGAGGTGATGGTTCCGCTCATCGCCACCAAAGCCGAGCTCGACCTCGTCAAGGCGAGCATCGATGCCATGGCGGAGGCGGTCGCGCGCGAGACCGGCAGGAGCGTCAAGTATCAGGTCGGCACCATGATCGAGCTGCCGCGGGCGTCGCTGCGCGCCGCCGAGATCGCCCAGAGCGCGGAGTTCTTTTCCTTCGGCACCAACGATCTCACGCAGACCACCTACGGCATCAGCCGCGACGACGCCGCGAGCTTTCTCGGCACCTACGTGTCGCGTGGCGTCCTGCCGAGCGATCCGTTCGTGTCCATCGACCGCGAAGGCGTGGGCGAATTGATGCGCATCGGGGTCGAACGCGGCCGCAAGGCGCGGCCAAAGCTCAAAGTGGGGATTTGCGGCGAGCACGGCGGCGACCCGGCCTCGGTCGCATTTTGCCACGGGATCGCCCTCGACTATGTCTCGTGCTCGCCGTTCCGCGTGCCCATCGCCCGCCTCGCGGCCGCGCAGGCCGCGCTCGGCAAGGCGGCGACAGGCGAGGCGTGACGAAGCGAGCGCAGCGCGCAGCAGGCAGCGACATGTCCGAAGACAGCAGCGGGGGCGGGGCAGCTGCGCCGGCCGTTTCCCAAGAGCAACTGCAAAAGGCGGAAGCCTACGTCGAGGCCGAGGAGGGCGTGGTCAATCGTCTGGTCGGCTGGGCCGGCAGGCTGGTCACGTCGATCGCGGTCGCGATGTCGCTGTTTCACCTTTACGCGGCCATCGCGGGGGCGTGGCCGTTCACCGACTTCCCCATCATCACCACCCAGCCGCTGCGCTACGCGCACGTCGCTTTCGTGCTGATGCTGAGCTTTCTCTTGTTTCCGCTGTCGGCGCGGTTCCGCGATCGCATCCGCTGGTGGGACATCGCCGCCGGTGTCCTCGGCGCGGCGATCCTCGTTTACGCCATCGAAGGCGGCGAGGAATTCACCGACCGCGCGACCATGCCGACCGAGCTCGACGTCGTGCTCGGCGTCGTCTTCATCATCTTGCTGCTCGAGGCAACGCGGCGAACCACCGGTTGGATCGTTCCGTTCGTCGCATTGTCGTTCATGGCCTATGCCATGGCCGGTCCCTACCTGCCGCCGCCGTGGACGCACCGCGGCTATGACATTTCGCAGCTCGTCGGCCACCTGTTCATCACGCTCGAGGGGATTTTCGGCATTCCCGTCGACGTGTCCTCCTCGCTGATCATCCTGTTCACGATCTACGGCGCGTTCCTGCAGCACTCGGGCGCCGGCAAATTTTTCATCGACTTTTCGATGGCGCTCATGGGCCACAAGGCCAACAGCGCCGGCCGCACGGTGGTGCTGTCGTCCTTTCTGCTCGGGGGGCCGTCGGGCTCCGGCGTCGCCACCACGGTGACGATCGGCGCCGTCGCCTATCCTTTGATGCAGAAGGCGGGTTTCGAGAAGAACGCGGCCGGCGGCCTGCTCGCCGCGGGCGGCCTCGGCGCCATCATCTCGCCGCCGGTTCTGGGCGCCGCCGCCTTCCTGATCGCCGAGTTCCTCAAGATCAGCTACCTCGACGTGATCTGGATGGCCACCATCCCGACCTGCCTCTACTACCTGTCGCTCCTGTTCATGGTGGAGCTCGACGCCAAACGGTTCGGCGCGCACACGGTCGACTTCCGGCAGGAGTTGACGCTGTGGCAGATGACGCGGCGCTACGGCTTTCACTTCGTCTCGCTCGTTTCGATCATCATCTTCATGTTGTGGGGCTACTCGCCGACGCTGGCGGTGTTCTGGTCGACGGTGCTCACCTATGGCCTAAGCTTCCTCACGCGCGAGACCGCGGTCACGCCGAAGAAACTGGTGCGCGCGTTGTCCGACGGCTCGACCAGCGTGCTCACCGCCGCAACCACTTGCGCGACGGCCGGCATCATCGTCGGCGTGGTCACGTTGACCGGGCTGGGGCTCAAGTTCTCCTCGATCGTGATCGATTACGCCGGCGGCAACCTGCTGCTGACCGCGCTCTACACCGCGCTGATCGTCTGGATCGTCGGCTTGGCGGTGCCGGTGACCGCCTCCTACATCATCTGCGCGGTCATCGCGGCGCCCGCCATGATCAAGCTCGGCGTGCCGGATTACGCCGCCCACATGTTCATCTTCTATTATTCGGTGCTCTCCGAGGTATCGCCGCCCACGGCGCTGTCGCCGTTCGCAGCCGCCGCGATCACCGGCGGCGATCCCTATAAGACCACCTTGCAAGCTTGGAAGTACACGCTGCCGGCCTTCCTGGTTCCGTTCGTGTTCGTGCTCGATCCGCAGGGCATCGGCCTGCTGCTCAAGATTCCGAAGGACGGCTCCTGGATCGATATCGTCTTGGTCACGGCGAAGTCGGCGCTCGGGCTGGCGGCGTTGGCGGCGGCGGCGCAAGGCTGGGCGCTGCGCAAGACGACCTTGGTCGAACGGCTGCTGTTGGTGTTGGCGGGCCTTTTGCTGGTATTTCCGAGCCTGCTGGAGGCGTTGATGGAGGCCGTGATCGGCCGTGACATCGACTACACCGCGACATTTGGCTTGGCGATCGGCGCCGTAGTCCTGCTAAGACAGCGCATGACGCTGGCCGCGCCGCGCTGACCCCGGCCCGGCGCGCAATAGGAAGAGGACGACCATCATGAAATGCAAAGGACTTGTCGTCTGCGCGCTCGCGCTGGGCGCGGCGGCGCTGGCCGGTGCGGCCTTCGGCCAAGGGGCCAATCAAGGGCTCAATATCGCCATCGCGACCGGCGGCACCGGCGGGGTCTACTACCCGCTCGGCGGCGGCATGGCGAACGTGCTGTCCAAATACGTGCCCGGGATGCAGGCGACCGCGCGCGTGACCGGCGGCTCGGTCGACAATCTCAAATTGATCGGCTCGCAACAGAGCGAGGTCGCGCTCGTGATGGTCGACGCCGCGCTCGACGCGCTCAAGGGCGAGGACAAGTTCAAGGGCAGCCCGGTCGAGGTGCGCACGCTGATGGTGCTCTACCCGAACCGCATGCACGTGGTGAGCATCGAAGGCACCGGGGTCGAGAAACTGGCCGACCTCAAGGGCAA
>JAFAHL010000766.1 GCA_019237215.1 Hyphomicrobiales bacterium
CATTACGGCCGGCCGGCCTGGACCAAGCTGCACCGCCGTTGGCTCGCCGGCCTCACCTTCGCGCAACCGGTGCATCATGTCGTGCTCGAGGACTACATCGCCGCGGTCGAAGCCGCCGAGGCTCGGCGCGATCGGCTGACGGCACAGATCGAAGCGATGCTGCCGGACTGGTCGCTGGCCCCGATGGTGGCGGCGCTGCAGACGATGCGCGGCATGGCGCTGGTCAATGCAGCAAGCCTCGTCGCCGAGCTCGGCGACCTGTCGCGCTTTGCCAACCCGCGCCAGCTGATGGCCTATTTGGGGCTGGTGCCGTCCGAGCATTCGAGCGGGACCAGCATCAAACGCGGCGGTCTGACCAAGGCCGGCAACAGCACCGCCCGTCGGCTGTTGATCGAGGCAGCCTGGTGCTACCGGTTCCCGGCCCGGCTCAGCCGCGAGCTGCTGCTGCGTCAAGAGAAGCAGCCGAAACCGATCCGCGAGATCGCCTGGAAAGCGCAGCTGCGGTTGTGTGCGCGCTATCGCAGGCTCGCCCGCACCGGCAAGCCCGCCAATATCGTCACCGCCGCGATCGCCCGCGAGCTGGCGGGCTTTGTCTGGGCCATCGCCCGGCAGGTGACGATACCGGCGAACTGATCGAGAGAACCGCATGATCACAGCAAAGGAGGCGCCGGCGAACCATTCGACATGCTGCTGCCAGGCAAGGCTGGGGGCACGGCCGCGGTCAGGAGAACCCTCGCACACACTATCCGCCGGATCATTGATCCAACGCAGGTCGCTAGACCGAGGCAGCTCCGCGACGTACCACCGGTCATGCGGTCCAACCCGCGCATTAGAGGATGATCAACCGTCGTTAAGACGGCCGTGCCTCCTGCCCTGCCCGGCACAGCCCACGACCAACACGCTTAAAAAAAAGCCACGCTTTTGCTCGCCTGCTACTTGTAACGGCGGACATAAGAGTGTCCTGAACCAGAAATTCGGGACATACTTGGGCGCTCCATTGGGGGACGGGGATGTCATACGGACGGTCGAGCACGATTAGCTTGACGGAGACGGAGCGGGAGGAATTGGCGGCGGTTTTGCGGCGCCGGCACAGCCCGCAAGGGTTGGCACAGCGGGTGCGGATTGTCTTGCGCTGCGCCGACGGGTTGACCAACAAGGCGGTGGCCGGCGATTTGGGTGTATGCGCCCACACGGTGGGCAAGTGGCGCGAGCGCTATGCCCGCGATCGCTTGGCCGGTTTGACAGATGCGCCCCGCAGCGGGGCGCCGCGTCGGATCGACGACGTTGCCGTTGCCGCGGTGGTCAACCGCACGCTGGAGGCGATGCCGGCCGATGCGACGCACTGGAGCACCCGGTCGATGGCCAAGACGAGCGGCCTTTCGGTCTCGACGGTTGGCCGGATTTGGCGCGCTTTTGGTTTGCAACCGCATCGCAGCGAAACGTTCAAACTGTCGAGCGATCCGGCCTTCGTCGAGAAGGTGCGCGATGTCGTCGGTCTCTATCTCAACCCGCCCGAGCGCGCCGTCGTGCTGTGCGTCGATGAGAAGAGCCAGATCCAGGCGCTCGATCGGACCCAGCCGTTGCTGCCGCTGCGGCCAGGCCAGGTCGAGCGGCGGACCCATGATTATAAGCGGCATGGCACCGCCTCGCTGTTCGCCGCGCTCGATGTCGCGGTCGGCTCGGTGATCGGCCGCTGCTATAAACGCCACCGCGCCATCGAGTTTCGCCGCTTCCTCGACGAGATCGACGCCAATGTGCCGCCGCAGTTGGATGTCCATCTCGTCCTCGACAACGCCTCTAGTCACAAGACCAAGCTCATCCACAATTGGCTCGCTCGGCGGCCGCGCTACCATCTGCACTTCACGCCGACCTCGGCTTCCTGGATCAATCAGGTCGAGCGCTTCTTCGGCTTGCTGACCGAGAAGCAAATCCGTCGCGGCGTCCATCGCTCCGTCGACGACCTCGAAAAGGCGATCCACCAGTTTATCGAGATCCATAACCAGGCACCCAAACCCTTTCGGTGGACGAAATCCGCCGACGAGATCCTGGCCAGCGTCAAACGCTTCTGCGAGACGACAATGCAAATTCATCCTGAGGTTGTGTAACGAACTTCAGATTCACCACACTAGTCGTTGATACGAGGCGCTTGCGGAAGCAACGTCGCGTGTTTGAGTGCCGCCTACAAAATGCGCATCGAACAATTGAATCGAATTATTGCGGGAGCAACGCAGGACTACTGTACTAAAGTCGGTATCTCTTAAACTCAATGGTTTGTGTTTGCGATGTTGCCATATGAGCGAGGGCTAACGGGAGTGGACCGACGGTTGCTTCTGGTGTCTATCCGCGCCTGCCCGGA
>JAFAHL010000265.1 GCA_019237215.1 Hyphomicrobiales bacterium
AGGTCGGATTTGGTCTGCTCGGCAAAGGCGCGGAACGTGCGTCCCATGGGATCGCTGACATCCGCGAGCGAGGGCGCCTCGAGCGCCTCCGCGATGCTCTCCGGCAGCCCGACGCCGTCGACGAGATGACTGCCCAGCCCGCCGAACACGGCCCGGCGCAGGCGCGTGGGATGGGCGAGCGCGAAAAACGCCGTGATGCGCGCCCCCATGGAGTAACCCATCACGTCGGCGCGGGCGAGATCGAGGTGATCGAGCAGCGCGCGCACGTCCTCGGTCATGCGGGCGCTGTGATAGGCCGCCGGATCGTAGAGCTTGCTCGAGGCGCCATGCCCGCGATTGTCGAGCGCAATGACGCGTCGGCCGGCCGCGGTCAGCGTCTTGATCCAGCCGGGATAGACCCAGTTCACCTCCGCCGTCGAGGCAAAACCGTGCACGAGGACGATCGGATCGCCCTCCCCCTCATCGAGAAATGCGATGTCCACCCCGTCGTGCTGGAAACGCTGCATATTCGTACTGCGCGAAGCGCGCTCTCGACCGCCCGGCGGGTGATCGTTGAGGGAACGCTAGGCTGCGGCCCCATGGGATGGCATCAGCGCGAGCGGCGCACCGAGGACGCCGCGCGCGCGGCGAAGCCTGCGGCGCGCGCAATAGCGTTCGGTGATCCGTTCGGTCATACGCTTGAGCGAGGAAACAAAACCGAGGAGCGTCGCGGCCGCCCAGAACAGCCACGTCGCGAGGTTGAAGATACCCACCGTGAGGACGATGGCGCCGCGGCCCGCGAGCTTGAGCATCGCGCGGGTCTTGCCGCCCTTGGCCGCGGCGAGCCGCGCGATCCTCGACATGTCGCGCGAGCCTTCGGCGAGCTTTAATCCATCGAGTGCCGCGCGCGTTCCGGCGCTGGCCTGCACGCGTCCCACGTCGCCGACGAGCCGCACAAGTTCTTGCGCCTTTTCGACCCTGACCGCTTCGCGCGCGCCGCGCATGGCGGCCGCGGGCTCGGCGATGGTTGCGCCGCTGACCGCGCGCTTGAGCGCCGTCCAGTCGACGACCTCGCGCAGCGAGCGGTCGATCCATGCCGCCATAGGTGCGCCGAGCCGGCCGCTCTTGCGCGCCGTCTTGACCACGGTCAGGCCCACGCGCGCGGGCACGGCCGCGCCCACCGTCGCGTAGGTTCCCGCCGTCACCGCCAGGCCGACGCAAGCCAACCCGAGGACGAGCTCGTCGCCGTCGCCCCCGGCGGCAAGCCGCGTGCCTTCGCGCAGCGCGTCGCGCACATCGCCGAGCACGAACAGGTCTCCGACCGCCGTGCCGGCGAGCCCCGAGATGTCCGTGGCTTCACCCACAACGAGACCACGGGCAAAGCTCCCCAGCGTGCGCGCGGCGGTGGCGATGCCCGCATTCGCGCGTTCGACCTTTTCGGCAAGCGCGGGGTCGATCGGCAGGTTCCGCTCGCGGGCAAGATCGAGAAAACTCATGGCGAGGTCGGCATCGTCGGCCGCGAGCGCGGCGTCGATCTCGCGCGCCGCGGCGTCGGCGTCGAAGGCGCGCGCGACCGCGTGATCAGCGAGCGCCGCCGGATCGTCCTGGGCGGCGAGCAGGAATTGCGCCTCGAAGGCGCGCGGCGCGGCGGCCAGCGCGGCGGACGCGAAGGCAACGGCGAGCGCGAGCGGCACTGCGATGCGCGCTGCAGTCACGGAATCGTTCTCCTGCGCCCCCGCCCCCAATTTCGCCAAGCGCAGTGGCGCCGGCAAGGGACCATGGCGAAAAATTGCCGATTGCCACGGCTGGGAACATGCAACCCGCTGCGGCACTTTTTAGACTGCGGCCGGTTCGCGGACAAAAACGATTGGCCTAGCCATGGCCAACCCGGCTGGCTATGGTGCCGCGCGGTCGCGGAAGGCGTAAGCTCGGTCACGTCGAAGGTGGACGGAGAACATGGCGGAGCGGGTTGTTCCTCACTTCCACAACACGCCCGGCGTCGCGGTCATCGAGATCGGCGCGCGGGAGTTCATGTGCGAGGGCGAGCTGGCTCCGTTCGATCACCCGCACGTGTTCCTCGACATGGGCGATGCAAGCGAGATCATCTGTCCCTATTGCTCGACGCTCTTTCGTTACGATTCCACGCTTGGGCCCCATGCGGCACGCCCGGCAGAATGCGCGCTGGTGGATGGAGCGACCGCGTAGTGTGGCGGTTCACAAGTCCGCATCATTCTTGCAGCAAGTTTGAAATCCGGACTTCTGAACCAAAGCCACACTAGATCAATAAGTTGCTACTGTCCTTCGATTCCGAAGTTCGCAAACGAGGCTGCAGCACAATGATGCGAACTTCGGAATCGGGACACTAGCAGCGGCAATCGATGCGGCGGAGACATGAGCCGTGGCGTCCTCGCGCACCGTCATCATCGCTGGCGCGGGGATCGGCGGGCTGACCGCGGCTTTGGCGATTGCGCGGCACGGATTCGGCGTCACCGTATTCGACCAGGCGCAACGCCTTGAAGAGATCGGCGCCGGCATTCAACTGTCGCCCAATGCGTCGCGCATTCTGATTGCGCTCGGCCTCGGCGAGCAATTGCGGCGACATGTCGTCGCTCCGCAGGAGCTGCGGGTCATGAACGCGCGGACGGCGCGGGTGCTCGCGCGCGCGCCGCTCGGCACGGTCGCCGAGAAGCGCTACGGCGCGCCCTACTGGGTGATTCACCGCGGCGACCTGCAAGCCGTGCTGCTCGACGCGGTACGCGCCCATCCCGACATCGTTCTCCATCTCGGGATACGGGTCGAGGATTTTGCGTTCGACGAAGACGGGGTCGCGATCGCCGCCCGCTCCCCGCAGCGTCGGCTGGAAGAGCGGGGCGTCGCCCTCATCGCGGCCGACGGGTTGTGGTCGAACCTGCGGCAGCGCCTCGGTCATCGGCGCGAGCCGCGCTTTGCCCGCCGGACCGCCTGGCGCGCGCTGGTGCCCGCCGAGGCGCTGATGCCCGAACTGCGAACCCCGGCGGTCAATCTCTGGTTCGGCACCAGGGCCCACCTCGTGCACTACCCGGTCCGCAGCGGCACCCTCATCAACGTCGTTGCTATCGTAGGCGACGACTGGCGCGAGCCGGGATGGAGCGCAGCCGGCGAGCGCGCGGAAATCCTTGCCCGCTATCGCGCGCCGATGTGGTCGGCGGTCCCGCGCGCCATCCTTGCGGCGCCGGAGCACTGGCAGAAATGGGCGCTCTACGACCGAGCGCCGCTTGCCCAGTGGGGTAAGGGCCCCGCCACGTTGCTGGGGGATGCGGCCCATCCCATGCTGCCCTATCTCGCCCAGGGTGCCGCCATGGCGATCGAGGATGCGGCCGTGCTCGCGCAGCGGCTGGCGGACGCGCGCGACCATCCCGCCGCCGCCATGCGCCGCTACGAGCGGCAGCGCCGCGCCCGCGCCGCGCGCGCCCAACGCGCCGCGCGCCGCAACGGGATGGTCTATCAGCTGGGCGGAGCGGGGGCGTTTCTGCGTACCCTCGCGCTCACCGCCATCGGCGGCGAGCGGCTGCTCGCGCGCTACGATTGGCTCTATGGCTGGACGCCGAGCTGAGGCTAAGATCGCCCTCGCATGCCGCTGTTTGCGACCACCATCGCCGGAAGCCTGCCCAAGCCCGCCTGGCTCGCCGAGCCCAACCGATTGTGGGCCCCTTGGCGGGCCGCCGGGACGGCGCTTGCCGACGCCAAGCGCGACGCGACGCTGCTCGCGCTCAAGCTGCAGGAGGACTGCGGCATCGACATCGTCACCGACGGCGAGCAGTCGCGCCAGCATTTCGTGCACGGCTTTCTCGAATTCGTCGACGGCATCGATTTCGCGCGCAAGGTCGAAATCGGCATCCGCGCCGACCGCTACAAGGCCATGGTGCCGACCGTCACGAGCGCGCTTCGCCTCAAGACGCGCGTGCACGCGCGCGAGGCGCAGCTGGCGCGCGCCCACACCACGCGCAAGCTCAAGTTTACGCTGCCGGGGCCGATGACCATCGTCGATACGGTCGCGGATGCCCATTACGGCGACCGCACGAAGATGGCGATGGCGTTCGCCGATCTGCTCAACACCGAGGCGCGCGCGCTCGAGGCCGACGGCGTGGACGTCATCCAGTTCGACGAGCCGGCGTTCAACGTCTATCTGCGCGAGGTGGAAGAGTGGGGCATCGACGCGCTGCATCGCGCCATCGGGGGCCTGACCTGCGCCACCGCCGTTCACATCTGCTACGGCTACGGCATCAAGGCGAATATCGACTGGAAGGCAACGCTCGGCAGCGAATGGCGGCAGTACGAGCAGATTTTCCCGGCGCTGGCCAAGAGCCGGATCGGTCAGGTTTCGGTCGAGTGCCGAAATTCCCGTGTCCCGATCGCCTTGCTGAAGCTTCTCGACGGCAAGGACGTGCAGGTTGGCGCCATCGACGTGGCGAGCGAGGAGATCGAGAGCCCCGACGAGGTCGCCGCGGTCATCGCCGAAGCGACGAAATACCTCCCCAAGGAAAGCATCATCGCCGGCACCAATTGCGGCATGGCGCCGATGCGGTTGGATATCGCGTTGGGCAAGCTCGAGGCGCTCGGCAAGGGCGCAGCACTTGCACGCAAGCGATTCGCATGAAACCGCGCTAGTGTCCCGATTCCGAAGTTCGCAAACCCTTGCTGCACGCTCTCGTGCGAACTTCGGAATCGAAGGACACTAGCAACTTATTGATCTAGTGTGGCTTTGGTTCAGAAGTCCGCATTTTGGACTCGCTGCAAGAATGATGCGGACTTCTGAACCGCCACACTAGCGTCCCGATTCCGCCGCTCAGTTGATGTGGACCAGCGCGCCGCCGTCGACCGGGAGCGCGACCCCGGTAATGAAGTTTGCCTCGTCGGACGCAAGAAACAGCGCCGCGTTCGCCACGTCCCAGGCCGTGCCCATCTTGTGGCGCAGCGGCACCCGCGCGTCGCGCGAGGCCGCGACCTCGGCCCGGCTCTTTCCGCTCACGCGGGCGCGGGTATCGACCGCCATGGGCGTGTCCATCAATCCTGGCAGAATCACATTGGCGCGCACGCCGAATTCGGCATTTTGGATGGCGATCTGCTGAGTGAACGCGATCATCGCGGCCTTGGTCGCCTTGTAGGCCACGTTGGGATATTGCTCCCACGCGGCGACCGACGAGATCGTGATGATGACACCCGAGCGTTGCGCGCGCATCACCGGCAAGACGTGCTTGCAGGCCATGATGGCGCCGCGCAGGTTGATGGTCGCGATGCGGTCGAATGCCGCCTCGGTGATCTCGGCGAGCGGCGCGTCGCCGCCGGCGATGCTGACGCCGACATTGTAGTGCAGCACGTCGATGCGGCCCCAACGCTGCCGCGCGGCCTCGACCATCGCGGCGAGCGTCGCCTGCTTGGTGACGTCGGCCTCGAACGCAACGCACTCCCCGCCTGACTGTCGCGCCATGGCCACCGTTTCCTCGGCGGAGGAAAGTTTGTTGTCGACGGCGAGCACCTTGGCGCCTTCCTGCGCGAAGCGCAGCACCGTGGCGCGGCCATTGCCCATGCCCTCGCCCGGCGACTGGCCGGCGCCCACGACGATCGCGATCTTATCCCTGAGACGCATGGGGTCCTCGACTGCAATGCTGCCGCCCGTAGCTTATGGAAATTCGCGCACGGACACGAGCCTTGTACGCGGCATTGATCAGGTCAGCCTCGAGCGTCGGCGTGAGCGAACCGATGAGGGCGGATTTCGCCGGCACCGCATCCGAGCTACCATCGGTTCAAAGAACAAGCCGCTGAGCTGGAGGAAGCCCCATGATCAACCGCCGTACCTTCACCACGCTCCTTGCCGGCACGGTCGCAGCCCCTAACCGCGCGTGGAGTCAACAAGTGACAGCAAAGACCGTTTTTTACGCCAGCACCGGGCCGGAGTTCACCCTGTTCGACGTCGACGTCGCCGATGCCGCGCTCCAAAAACGCGGCACGGTGACGCTGCCGGCCAACGTGCAATATGCCTGGCCGCATCCGTCGAAACGATATCTCTACGTGGTGTCGAGCAGCGGCGGACCGGGCGCCGCCGGCACCACGCATCTGGCCAATGCGTTCCGCATCGATCCGGTTTCGGGCGCGCTCGCGCCGCACGGCGAGCCGCAATCCCTGCCGTCGCGTCCAATTCACACCAGCGTCGACAGGTCCGGCGAATATCTGCTCACCGCCTACAACGACCCGAGCAGCGTCACCGTCCATCGCATCAACGGCGACGGCTCCATCGGCGAGCGGGTGAGCCAGCCGGACAAGCTCGATGCCGGCATCTACGGGCATCAGATCCGCACGACGCCGGGAGACCAGACCGCGATCCTGGTTACACGCGGCAACAACGCCGCCGGCGGCAAGCCGGAGGATCCCGGCGCGCTCAAGCTCTTCGGATTCAAGCGCGGTGCGCTGACGAATCTGGCTTCGATCGCGCCTGGAACCGGGTTCGGCTTCGGGCCGCGGCATCTCGATTTCCATCCGTCGCAGCCCTGGGTCTACGTTTCGATCGAGCGGCAAAACAAGCTCTACACCTACAAGCTGCAATCGGACGGTGCCCTCGGCCGCGACCCCATCTTCGTCAAGGACACCTTGGCCGATCCCGCCAACGTCAAACCGGCGCAAGGCGCGGGCCCGATCCACATGCATCCGAACGGCCGCTTTGTTTATCTCACCAACCGCAACCAGGGCGAGGTCGAGTTCGAAGGCAAGAAGGTCTTCAACGGCGGCGAGAACAACGTTGCCGTGTTCGCCATCGATGGGCAGACCGGGGAGCCTAGCCTTGTCCAGACCGTCGAAGGCCACGGCATTCACTTGCGAACCTTCGGCATCGACCCGAGCGGGCAGCTGCTGGTGGCGGCGAGCATCAGGCCGCTTTCGGTGCGCGACGGCAACGCGATCAAGACGCTGACCGCCGGCATCATGGTCTATCGCATCGCCGGCGACGGCAGGCTCTCGTTCGTGCGCAAGTACGACGTCGACACCGGCAAGGGTCAGCAATTCTGGAGCGGCATGGTCACGCTGACATAGCCGAGCAACAAGGCGGGGCGGCGCCCGCGGTCGTGCGGCGGATTTTTGGAACTCGGAACGGAATTGGTGCCGGCGGCCGACGGTTCGCTGGTCCCGCTGTTGGGAGCCTCGCCCAGCCGACCTGAAGCAGGCGGTGGTGGCCGCGGCCGGATTCGAACCGGCACTCCGGTTTCCCAGAAGCAGATTTTAAGTCTGCTGTGTCTACCGTTCCACCACGCGGCCT
>JAFAHL010000289.1 GCA_019237215.1 Hyphomicrobiales bacterium
CGCGGTTGTTGCAGAATGGAAGACTGCCGCTGGTGGCTTCGAGCCGTCAGGCAGGAGGTGGGCATTCAGCGCGATCAGGCCGAGCGTAAGCACTGCCCCGACCACCAGGAAGTATTTCAAGATCAACATCATTGCCCCCGAGCCGCACGCGCCGCGGCATTCCTATTTAGTCGCGCCAGCCACCTGCGGGGTTCATTTGCAGCCGTATGGAGATACCGGAAACGGGAGGAAATTGGTGGGGGCGGCTTTTTTTGACTTGTGCGCGGACAGGCGCCGCCGAGCAATCCGGAACGGGCAACCTGCCAAATGAAAACCCGCCTGAGATTTCTCCCGGCGGGCCCACGTTGACCGCGCCCTCGCTTCCGCCGGTACATCCGCGGTCGGAAGCTCGGTCGCGAACAACGCCAACCATATAGGCTGAAATCATGAATATTCAATGACGACGACGATCCGAAGGCGGTACGCTCGTTCGCTACGCTTGATATCAACGCCGCCAGCAGAGCGTGCCGGCTTGCTCCTCGCGGCCCGCTCGGGTAGCCCCTCGGCCATGGAAAATCGACATCCCTCGCCGCAAGCGCTGCGCACGCCGAGAGTGAGCTTTGTCTCGCTCGGCTGCCCGAAGGCGCTGGTCGACAGCGAGCGCATCATTACGCGCCTGCGCGCGGAAGGCTATGAACTTGTTCGTTCGCATTCCGGTGCCGACCTCGCGGTCGTCAACACCTGCGGCTTTCTCGACAGCGCCCAAGCGGAATCGCTCACTGCCATCGGCCAGGCGCTCAACGAGAACGGCAAGGTGATCGTGACCGGCTGCATGGGCGCCGAGCCGGAGAAGATCACCGCCCGTTACCCCAGGGTCCTCGCGATCACCGGTCCGCAGCAATACGAGAGCGTGGTCGCGGCAGTGCATCGCGCGCTGCCGCCGCGCCATGACCCGTTCCTCGATCTCCTGCCCCCCGAGGGCATCAAGCTTACGCCGCGGCACTATGCCTATCTGAAGATTTCGGAGGGCTGCAACAATCGCTGCAGCTTCTGCATCATCCCAAAATTGCGGGGCAATTTGATCTCGCGCCCTGCCGCCGACGTGCTGCGCGAGGCCGAGCGCCTCATCGCCGCTGGCGTGAAGGAGCTTCTGGTCATTTCGCAAGACACCTCGGCCTATGGGAGCGACCTCGACTATGCGGCGAGCGCGTGGAACGGGCGCGAGGTGCGGGCGAAATTTCTCGATCTCGCCCGCGCGCTCGGCGAGCTCGGCGCCTGGGTGAGGCTGCATTACGTCTATCCCTACCCGCATGTGGACGAGGTCGTCCCATTGATGGCAGAGGGCAAGGTATTGCCCTATCTCGACATCCCGTTTCAGCACGCCGCACCTGCCGTGCTGCGCCGGATGAAACGACCGGCCGCGCAGGAGAAGACCTTGCAGCGCATCGCCCGCTGGCGCGAGATCTGCCCCGATCTCACCATCCGCTCGACCTTCATCGTGGGTTTTCCCGGCGAGAGCGAAGAAGATTTCCGATGTCTGCTCGATTGGCTGGATGCGGCGGAACTCGACCGCGTCGGCTGCTTCCGTTACGAGCCGGTCGCGGGGGCGCTCGCCAATGAGCTTGCGGCCGCTGTCCCCGACGCGGTGAAAGAGGAGCGCTGGCATCGTTTTATGGGACATCAGCAGGCGATTTCCGCGCGACGTCTCAAGCGCAGGGTCACAACCCGTCAACAGGTGATCATCGACGAGGTTCACACCGGCGCTCGCAGCAGATCGGATATGGCGGGCGCCGGCGCGACCGTGGCCAAGGGACGCACGCGTGGCGACGCGCCGCAGATCGACGGCACCGTCCACGTCGCAAGCCGCCGCCCCCTGCGCCGAGGCGAGATCGCGACGGTGCGCATCGAACGCGCCGACGCATACGACCTGCATGGCACGGTGGTGGGATTTTAAGGCGCCCGCTGGGATTGGGATTGCCCATCCTATGCGGATTTGCCCACCACTTTCGTCACCGCTGCCGTCAACCTCGCGAGCTCGTCCTCGCCGATCGTGAACGCCGGCGTGAGATAGATGACGCAGCCGAACGGGCGGACAAAAACCCCCTGCTCCACGAACCGCGCGCGCATGGCCTCGAGATCGTCGATGCGGTCAAGCTCCACAACCCCGATCGCGCCCTTCACCCGCACGTCCTTGACGCCTGGAAGGCCGCGGCAAGGCCCAAGGCCGTGCTCGAGGGCGGCCGCGATATCGGCGACTTGTCGCAGGCGCGGCTCGCGCTCGAACAGGTCGAGCGAGGCATTGGCGGCGGCGCAGGCGAGCGCGTTTCCCATGAAGGTCGGCCCGTGCACGAGCGCGCGGGTCGGATCGTCCGACCAGAAGGCGTCAAAAACTTTGTCGCGCGCAACGGTGACCGCGAGCGGCAGCGTGCCGCCGGTCAATGCTTTCGACAAGGTCATGATGTCCGGCACGACACCCGCTGCTTCGCAGGCGAAGAGGCTTCCGGTCCGTCCGAAGCCGGTGAAAATCTCGTCGAAGATCAACAGCAGCTGGTAGCGGTCCGCCGCCGCGCGAAGGCGCTGCAGCACCGACGGCGTATGAAAACGCATCCCGCCAGCACCTTGCACCAACGGTTCGA
>JAFAHL010000633.1 GCA_019237215.1 Hyphomicrobiales bacterium
GCGATACCAGTCTGCTGGTGGTCAAGCCGGAAGAAGGCCGCTCGCTCGCGCGCGCGCTAGGCCCCCATTGGGCCGTGCTGATGCGGCGGCATGGCGCGACCGTGGCCGGCGCGAATGTGCGCGAGCTGGTTTTCCGCTCGATCGCCATGTGCCAGAACGCGAATCCCAGATGCGCGCACTGGCGATGGGCAATTTAAGCGCGTTGACGCCGGGCGAGACCAAGCTCGCCGCCGCCAGCAACCTCTCGCCCAATCCGTTAGCGCGCACCTGGGAGTATTGGACCGCGCGCGCGCAGAGCACTCGGCGTTGACCGACCGCCGCATGGTTTTCGGCCGCCTCGATTGATATAGTATTTTCGCCTGGTCGCGGGCGCATCGGCGGCGACGTTTCTGCCGATGCCGCGAACGAAGCCCTCCGACCGGCATGCCAGCGGATCAAGAGGCGATGCAGTGAGTGTCTGGATAACGGAAGCCGAGGTGGTGCGCCTCATGGACATGAAGGGGGCGATCGCCGCGTTGGACCACGGACTCGCGCTGGAAGCTGCCGGCAAAGCCGAGAACATGGTGAAGACCCACGCCATCTGGGGCGGCCACCATACGCTGCACGCGATCGGCGCCACCTTTGCCGATGAGGGTTTCGTCGGCACCAAGACCTGGGCGCATGCCAATGGCGCGGCGCCGCTGCTCATTCTGTTCGACAGCCACAACGGCTCGCTCAGAGCGATCATCGAAGCCTTTGCGCTCGGGCAGCTGCGCACGGGCGCGATCAGCGGGCTGGCGACGAAATATCTGGCGGCCGAGGGCGCCTGCGACATGGCACTGATCGGCACCGGCAAGCAGGCGATGACGCAGCTCGCCGCCGTGGCCGCCGTGCGCCCGCTGCGGCGGGTGCGCGCCTTCAGCCGCGACGGCGTCGCCAGGGCCGACTTCGTCGCGCGCGCCAGCAAGGCGCTGGGATTGAACATCGAGGAGGCGTCCTCGGTCGCGCAAGCGGTCGACAACGCCGCGATCGTCACGCTGGTTACGCGTGCGACCAAGCCGATCCTCGCCTCCGGCATGCTTGCGGCCGGCACGCACGTGAACGCCGTCGGCGCGATCTCGCCCGAGCGCACCGAGTTCGAGCCGGCGTTGCTGTCCCGTTGCGCGGCGGTGGTCGCCGACAGCGTGCCGCAGGTGCAAAACCTCTCGAGCGAGTTCATGCAATATTACGGGCGGGACGAAGCGAAATGGGGCGCCGTCCGTCCGTTATCCGCCGTGGTCTCCGAAGGCCGCGGCCGGCCCGCGGGCGCCGACCTCACCTTGTTCAAGGCCATGGGCATGGGCATTTCGGATCTCGCGCTCGGCATCGAAATCTTGCGGCGGGCGAGCGAGCAGCGTCTCGGCCGCGAATTCCCGCACCCGCAACTCGTCAAACTGTTCGCCTGAAGGAGGCTTACCATGAACGAGACCGTGCGTTTCTTCGATCAATCCGGGGCGCGACCCGGCACGATGGATCTGTGGCCAGCGGTCGTCATCCCGAAGGAGGCAATCGATGCCGAGGTCGAGCGCCTGGCGAGCCTGCCGCATCCCGCCAACGGCCGCCGGCGCTCGATCATCGCGCATCCGCGCGCGCAGAGCGGAAGCGGCCTCGCACCCGGCATCCAGGTTGCGCTCGACGTCTTGCTGCCGGGCGAGCGGACCGTGCCCTACCGGCAGAACTCGACCCAGGTCAACTTCGTCATTCGCGGCCGCGGGCATTCGATCGTCGGCGGCAAGCGCTTCGACGTGAATCTTTACGACGTCTGGAATACGCCCTCCATGCATATCTATTGGCATGGCAACGACAGCAAGGACATCCAGGCTCGACTGACCTACTCGAACGCCGCGTTGCTCGAACTGATGAACATCCATTACGTGGAGGAGAATCCGCCGCCAATCGAATCGGTCAAGCACGAGGAGCAAAGCGAGGAGGATAAACGGCGCCGCGTCTCGCCCTACGGAACGATCAAGCTCGATGAGGAGGGCGCCAGTCTCATGCCCTACGAGGTGCTGATCAACCCGCCGGCGGTGGAGTCGAAGGCGCTGCACTGGCCGTGGGAACAGGTCAAACACCATCTCGACAAGCTGCAGGCGCTCGGCAAGGACTATATCGGCCGGCGCCTCTACATGCTCTACAATCCGATGACCGGGCGCACCAACGGCTGCACGCCGTCGTTCTTCGCCACGATGACGATCCGGCCGCCCAAGATCGTCGACCGGCCGCACCGCCACACCTCGGCCGCCATCAATTACTACTTCCACGGCACTGGGCGCTCGACCGTCGGCGGCGAGGTGCTGGAGTGGAAGGCGGGCGATCTCATGCTCTCGGCCCCCGGCTGGGCGGTCCACAACCACGCCTCCTACGACGATTTCGTCTACGAGCTGACGGTCCAGGATCAGCCGCTGAACATCGCCATGGAAAGCCTGCTGTGGCAGGAGAGTCTCAAGCTGCCGCTGGCGGTGCTCGGCGTGCAGGAGGGGTTCGGCACCAATCGCGCGGTCGGTTGAGCGGACGGCACGCCAGCGCAGGGCGCGGCGCAAATGCGTTGCTCGCGCCAAAGCACTGCCAGTGGCGCAGTGTCGCGCGCCGTGCGCGGCGTCTCGCGCGATCCGCCGAGGCCATGCTAGGTTCTTCGCACGGTGGGCAATTCTGGACTGTCGCTGCGTTCGAAGGACCCGCGATGACACCGATAAACCTTGTGATGCGCGCGTGCGTGCTCGCGCTCGTTGGCCTGTTCATTCTCACGCCGGCGCGGGCGCAAGATCAGCTCAAGGTCGCCGTCGGCCAGATCAACAATTGGGAGAACCAGCCGCCGACGCTTGGCCAGGATGCGGGCATCTTCAAGCGGCACAATCTCGTGCTCGAGAACTTCGGCACCCAGGGCGCGGGCGAGACCATGCAGCCCGTCATCGCCGGCAGCGCCGATCTCGGCGCCGGCGTCGGCGTGGCCGGCGTCATGCGCGCGTTCGCGAGAGGCGCGCCGCTGCGCATCCTGCTGCCCGCGTTCACCGGGACCGGAGACCTGTATTGGTACGTCAAGGCGGACTCACCGCTCAAGACCGTCAAGGACATCACCGCCGACAACACCATTGCCTATTCCACCAGCGGCTCGAGTTCGAACAACCTCGTGCTCGCATTCGTCGACGAGCTTGGCGTCAAGGCCAAGCCGACGCCGACCGGCGGGCCGGCCGCCACGCTGACCCAGGTGCTGTCCGGTCAGATCGATATCGGCTGGGCCTCGCCGCCGTTCGGCATGAAGGAGCTCAAAGAGGGAAAGATCCGCATCCTCATCCGCGGCAGCGACGCGCCTTCGCTGCGCGGGCAGACCGTGCGGACCATCATCGTCAACGCCGATGCGCTCAAAAGCAAGCGCGACGCGATCATGCGTTTCGTCCAAGGCTATCTCGAGGCCGTCGATTGGATGTACGCGGATCCCAACGCGATCACGATGTACGCCGAGAAGATGAAGCTCGACCGGGACTTGATCGCAGACTCGATCAAGGAGTTTCATCCCAAAGAGGCGATGCAGACGGACGAGATGAAGGACATGGCTGGAATCCAGAGGGACGCGATCAAGCTCAAATTCATCGATGCGCCGCTGAGCAAAGAGCAGCTTGCCGAACTCATCCAAATCCCGCCGCGCACGAAATAAGAAGCGAGCACAAAGGCCGCGTCCGGGCGCGCGGCCGAATAACGGCTGTGAGGGTCCATGCGCGATCGGCGCTGGCGGTTGTCGCTTCTGCTCGCGGCTGCGATCGCGCTTGCCGTCTCGGGCGCGTCGGCGCAGGAGACGTTCAAGGTTGCGATCGGGCAGCTCGGGCTGTGGGCGGTCGATGCACCGCGGCTCGGCCAGCGCGCCGGCATCTTCAGGAAGCATGGCATCGTCCTCGATATCCTCGGCACCTCCGGCGGAGGCGGGACCTTGCAGGCGGTGATTTCCGGCTCCGCCGATCTCACGGTCGGGATCGGCACCGCCGCGGTCTTGCGCGCCTATTCCAAGGGCGCGCCGATCCGCGTGATCGGGGTGAATTTCACCGGGGCAGGGGACCTCTATTGGTACGTGCGCGCGGACTCGCCCATCAAGCGCCTCACCGATGCCAGCGACGCGATGACCATCGCTTACTCGGCGAGCGGATCCTCGAGCCATAACGTGGTCCTTGCCTTCCTGCACGAGATCGGCGTCAAGGCAACGCCGACCGCGACCGGGACGCAGCCTGCGACGCTCACCCAGGTGATGTCGGGGCAGATCGACATCGGCTGGAGCGCGCCGCCGTTCGGCTTGAAGGAATTGGCGCAAGGCAAGATCCGCATCGTCGCCAACGGCAACGATGTGCCCTCGCTGCGCAGCCAGAGCGTCCGCGTCGATATGGTCAACGCCGAAGTCTTCGAGCGCCGCAGGGACGCGGTGCTGCGTTTCGTGCAAGCTTACCGCGAGACCCTGGATTGGATGTTTTCCAGCCCCGAGGCGGTCCAGATCTATGCCGAGGAAACGAACGTGCCGGTCGAGCTTGCGGCCATGACGCGGGACAAGTTCCAGACCAAGGAGGCGATGCGCAACGATCGCCTGTCGGACCTCGACGCGGTCATGGCGCAGGCGGTGCGGCTCAAGTTTCTGGACAAGCCGCTCGAGAAGGAGCAGCTCGCCGAGCTTATCCAAATCCCGCCGCCTTGAACCGCGGCTCGAGAATCATCGAGGCTCAAGCGTTGCCGACGCTCACGCCTTGCGTGCGCTAGGGAGCCCGGCGTCCGGTGAACGCGGCCGGGCGCTTTTGCATGAACGCGCGCATGCCCTCGGCGTAGTCGGGCGAGAGACTCGCCTCGCGCTGCGACTCGCGCTCGAGGTCGAGCTGGGCGTCGAGATCGTTGGCCCAGGCTTCATCGAGGGCGCGCTTGGTCAAGGCAAGCGCCACCGTCGGTGCCGCGGTGAAGTGGACGCAGAGCTCATGGGCTTGCGCCATCAGCTCGAGGTCGTCGAGCGTTTTCCAAATGAGGCCCCAGGCTGCGGCCTGGTCCGCGGGGAGCGGCTCGGCGGTAAGCGCAAGCCCGCGCGCGCGGGCGGGGCCGATGAGCCGCGGGAGGAACCACGTGCCCCCGCAATCGGGGATGAGACCGATCTTGGCGAAGGCCTGCACGAAGGTCGCCGAGCGCGCCG
>JAFAHL010000639.1 GCA_019237215.1 Hyphomicrobiales bacterium
CATCCTCACTACTACACGACCATGGTGGAATGGAGCGAGGCATTTGGCGGCGTACCGATCTATCTGCATGAAGCGGACCGCAAGTGGATCATGCGCGGCGGCCCCACTATTTCGCTCTGGAAAGGCCAGACCAAAGAGCTCCTGCCGCAACTCACGCTGATCTGCTCCGGGGGTCATTACCCGGGCGGCACCGTACTGCATTGGCCGGCGGGGGCGGGCTGCAAGGGCGCACTCCTGTCGGGCGACGTCGTGCAGGTCGTGCAGGACAACAAGTCGGTGAGCTTCATGTGGAGCTTTCCAAACATCATCCCGCTGTCGGCGCCGCGGGTCGAAGGCGTGGTGAATTCGCTCAAGCCTTACAAGTTCGACCGCATTCACGGCGCATTTGCCGAACGAACGATCTGGTCGGACGGAAAAGGGGTGCTCGAGCGATCGGCCGCGCGCTATTTGAAAATGATCCGCGGTGACGGCACCTATGAATTACAGGATTTCTCGGCCGCGGCCGTCGGCCAGGGATGACCACTGCCAGCGCGGACTTTGAGTGACCCTCGAACTACCTTGATATGGCAGGGCTCGCAGGTTCGATCCCTGACGCGCCCACCAGAAAATCCATAGCTTGCAAACCATAGCTTGCAAACCATAGCTTGTTGGCGTTTTGCGTAGGCGATCTGGGGGTTGAAGCGAACCGAGATCGTCGATCGCGAGCGCGCGTGCCGTGCCGATCGTGCGACATCGCCTACCAGGGCCCAATGTAAAGCACGAGCGCCGCCAGCATCGCCGCGACACCTATGCCGGCGCAGGTCAAGATTGCGGCGAAGCCCAGCCATGGCGTGCTGACGCCGAAATCCGCGGCGAGTGCCTGGCCGTATGGGGTGTCAACGCCAAGCCGCCCGGCAAACAGCGCGTTGCCGAGCGCGAGCAATAAGTAAAGGCCGCTTGAAAGCGCCGAAATCGATATCACCCGCGTCGCCACGAAAGCGGCAAATGTCGGATAGCCGGCGGTGAGAGCAATCGCAATGACCCCCACGACGAGCCAGCCGAGACCGCGCAGCCAGCGCGCGAGTGGGAGTGTGTTCTCCTCGCTATAGCGGTGCGACAGCAACAGGTGAAGCAGCAAGATACCCGTGACGAGAGCAAACAGCATATTGGTGGCAACGGTCATTGCCGCCGGCGCCGCAAGCGCCTTGTGAATGGCAAGCACGAACAGCAGCGCGCCCAGCGCCCGCGTCCCCCAGATGAGATGGTCGGCGAACGATCTGGCGGTGAGGTCGTCGAGTGCGATCAGACGGCGCTGCGGGGCGTCGGGCGCAAACACTCCCAGCGCGGCAGCGCGACCGAACGCGGCGATCACTACGCCGGCAATGAAACCATACGAGATCTCGATCATACGCACTTCGGTTGCCTCGAGCAGCGTGAGCGTCAGGAGCGGCGTCGCGAACGCAAGGCAAAGGAAAACGCCGAACGAGGAGAGGGCCTTGGCAAACCTGCTGGGCGTTCCTGCCGCATCTGCCATTCGGCGCTGCCAGGCGAACCAAAGCATCGCCGTTGCCATCGCCAGCATCGTCAAAACGAGCAATGCCACCCCCACACGCAGCCAGCCGTGACTGTCTTGGACCGCCGTCGACCAATTTTGCAGATAACGACCAAGCTCGATGAACTCGCCGGGAAGCGCCTGCGTTGCGGCGATCCAGATGGATGGGGAGAGCACGCTCGGCGTCGCTATCGTGAGCTGCCGGCCGGCGGCATCGTTGTGCGCGGGCAACGGCGGCGCACTCGCGGCTTGCCTTGGATCAGACGGGATGCCGATCTCGGCGAACAACGCCAGATACTTCTTCGCGACCACGGCATTGCCTTCCGGCGTCCAATGCCAGCCCGCAACCGGATAGCCAGGGGCGTCGTCGAACGTGGTGTAGGGAATCTTTTGCGCCTGCAAATAAGTTTCGAGTCGCGGTTCGTGGCGCTGCAGACCGACCACCAGACGTGCGCCGCGCGCTTCCACCGTTTGCCGCATCATGCCGATCAGGTCTTCGGTCGGGTCGGGCACGATGATCTCGCGATTTCGTAGCGCCCGCGAGGCATCGATGGCGAAGCGGGCGAGGGCAAAACGTTCGAGCCATGCGCGGCTCGTGACGTCGTCGCGGGTCGGTCGCGGGAGGGGATAACCGCGAACCTGCCATTCACCTTCCCCGGTACGCACGAAATAGGGCTTGTGATACTTCCGGTAGCGATAGCTGCTGGTGTTGTCGTCGCGATCGTTGTCGACGCAAAAGGTCAAGACCACATACTTCGGATTGACGTCATTCCAAAGCCGCTTCATCAGTAGAAATTGTTGATCGGTTCCGTAGCCGGACACGCCGGCATTGACCATTCCATATTGGGGCAACGCTTTCTGCAGAAGATCGCTGAATCGTTCCTGCGCCTCGGCGTCGTAGCCATAGGTGAACGAGTCGCCCAGAAAAAGGAATCGATCCGGCGCAATGTCGCCCAGCTCTCGCTCGCGTAGCCCAAGACCGTCGTGTCGCACTGAAATCGTACGATTGCCGCTCGTTTGTTGTGTGGCGGCGTTCGGCGCGCCGACCCAACCGAGTTCAGGATCGAACTGGAAAGCCTCCCCGAGCTCCGAGCGGATCGGCCCGCCGACGTCGATGACGCGAAGCAGAAGTTCGGCGGCAAAAAGCGTCGCGACGATGATCAAGCTCAACACGAGCAAGCCGCGCAACAGCAAGCTGCCGCCGCCGCGCTTAGACGCCAAATCAGTTAACGGTTGCTCCATGGTCATCGAACATCGTCTCTAATCAGGGCTCAAATTGGGTCGGCGAGCGGTAGCTCGCCGGCAGCCGCGCTGGGACATCGGCGCGCATGGCGCGGCTTTTGTAATGCTCAATCCGGCTCGAACTCGTCTTGGTAATTCCGCCGCAAGGCCGGGTCCTGCTCATCCTTGATGAGATAGCAGCTGCCGGCCGCCAGTACGTCGATCTCCGAGCCCATGAAGCAACGGAAGGCGTCCTCGGGCGTGCATACGATCGGCTCGCTACGCACGTTGAAGCTGGTGTTGACCAAAACGGGGCATCCGGTCAGCCGGTGAAAGCGACCGATGAGATCGTGGTAAAGCGGATTGGTTTCGCGATGCACCGTCTGCACGCGGGCGGAATAATCGACGTGCGTAACCGCCGGGACGCTGGAACGCGGCACGTTGAGCTTGTCGATCCCGAACAGCCGTTGCTCCTCGCTCGTCATTTCGCGGCGATGGCGCTCGTGGACCGGAGCGACCATGAGCATGTAGGGACTGTCCACATCGATGTCGAACCACTCCGAGACGTGCTCGCGCAGGACCGAGGGTGCAAACGGGCGAAAGCTCTCGCGGTACTTGACCTTCAGATTGAGCTTCTTCTGCATTTGCGGGTCGCGCGGATCCGCGAGGATCGAGCGATTGCCGAGCGCGCGCGGACCAAACTCCATGCGCCCCTGAAACCAGCCGACGGCCTTGCCGTCCGCGAGCGCGTGTGCGGTGCGCTCGAGCAGCTGATCGCGCGGAAGGATGGCGTAGCGCGCGCCCGCCGCCTTGAGCCGCGTCTGCGTCTCGCCATCATCGAATTCGGGGCCGAGATAGGAGCCCGCCATGCCGTCCGGCGTGTTTGCGACGGTGCGCGGTCGATCGGCATAGAGATGGTAGATAGTCAGCGCCGCGCCCAGCGCGCCGCCCGAGTCTCCCGCCGCGGGCTGTACCCAGATGTTCTGGAATTTGCCGTCGCGCAGCACCTTGCCGTTGGCAACGCAATTGAGTGCCACGCCGCCGGCAAGGCACAGATTCGCTTCGCCGGTCTCCTCGGCGAGGCTGCGGCTGAGGCGCAGCACCGCCTCTTCGATCACGACCTGGATCGACGCCGCAAGGTCCATGTGGCGTTGCTCGAGTGGCGCTGCCGGCATGCGCGGCGCTCCGTCGAACAGCGCGTCGAAGCGCTCGTTCGTCATCGTAAGGCCGGTGCAGTAGTTGAAGTAGTCGAGGTTGAGGCGAAATGAGCCGTCGGGCTTGAGGTCGATCAGATTGTCGTAGATGAGCTGGGCGTATTTCGGGATGCCATAGGGGGCGAGCCCCATGACCTTGTACTCCCCCGAATTGACCTTGAAGCCGGTGTAATATGTGAACGCCGCATAGAGCAGGCCGAGGCTGTGGGGAAAGTTGATTTCCTTCTGGATCTTGAGCTCGTGGCCGTTGCCGACGCCCGCCGATGTGGTCGCCCACTCGCCGACGCCGTCCATCGTGAGAACCGCCGCTCGTTGAAAAGGCGAGGGATAGAACGCCGAAGCCGCGTGGCTCAAATGATGCTCCGAGAATGCAAGCCGCTTGTCCCAGTCGAATTTGGGCTCGAGCGCCTTGAGCTCGCTGGCAAGCAACGATTTGAGGAAGAGCTTTTCGCGCAGCCATAACGGCAGCGCCATGCGGAATGACCTGAACCCGCGGGGGCTGAAGGTGAGATAAGTTTCGAGCAAGCGCTCGAACTTCAGAAAGGGCTTGTCATAGAAGGCGACGTAGTCGACATCCGCCAGCGTAACGCCGCCGGCGTTGAGGCAATATTCGATCGCGTGGCGCGGATAGTCGGCATCGAACTTCTTGCGGGTGAAACGTTCTTCCTGCGCGGCAGCCACGATGCGCCCGTCGGCGATCAAGGCGGCCGCGCTGTCGTGGTAGAACGCAGAAATCCCGAGGACACGCATGGCCCGTCAGAACAGCGTGTAGATGAACGGCGCAACCGCCGTGCCCTTCGTGAGCACGATAAGTCCGCCGAATATGGCCATGACGATGAACACCGGCAGCAGCCAGTATTTCTTGCGCTCCAGCAGGAACGCCGCGAATTCACGTAGAAAGGAGATCATCGGGCACTCAGAATTGGTTCATGAGGCTGTCGGGCGGCGGGCCCGGAGGCTGTCGCGAGACCCAGTAGCTTTTGCGCTCCGGCTCGAAGCGAAGCCGCAAAGGGTCTTTTCCACTGAGCCGCATGAGCCAGCCCACTGGCGTAATGCAGCCATAGTACACGATCCCCAGCGCGAGCGGGCTCACGACCGCGAACAGGACGAGGCCCAGCTTGGTCCACAGCCAATTGAGCGGAGCGAGCAGACTCGGACGGCAAAATGCGACGAGCGCGAACAGGACGGCCGCTGCTAGCCAATAGGGCCAATGCGTACCGCCCTTGTAGAGCGACAAGGCCCCAACAAGCGCCGCAAAGCCGGCAAAGACGTAGCCGAACCCGCGATCCGACGAGCCCTGCACGACATGCTCCCGGCCGTGAAGCTCGTGGGAGCCAAAGTACTTGTCGTCCACGCCGTTATTCCCCGTGCCGATGCGCCCCTCACCCGTGAAACCGCACATCCGGGATGCGGTCGCAACATACTGGCCTGCTTCCCAGCGAGGCAAGCAAAGTTCGCAGCGGAACACCTCGGGAACATGCCGCCGCTCCCGGTCCGTCGCATGACCACGGTGGCGGCGGACAGCTTGTGCCGATGTTCCCCTGTGTCCAGCATTCCTGGATCAGCATTCGTTTGTTGGTTCGTCGCGGCACGCTGGGTTGACGGCGTGGCTGAGCCTGCGCACCTCGGCGCGCTGCGAGGTCTTCACGCAGCTGTCGCACAAGTGTCGAGTCCCTGTCAGACGACGCGGGCAGCTTCCGCCGCGGTGATTCGACGGCGGAGGCCCGATGGCCGTCATGTGCAGCGGCGCGTCGCTGACGCGGCGCCGCTTCTTGACTACTGCGGCTTCGTCGGCGGTGATGGCGGCCGCCGGCGGCATCGCCAAGCCCGCGTTGAGCCGCGCCGCCGATCGGCCGGTCATTACCCACGGCGTTCAGTCCGGCGACGTCTCCGTCGATTCCGCGATTGTCTGGGCGCGGGCGGACAGGCCATCGCGCATGCTGGTCGAGGTGGCGACCAGCGAGAGCTTCAAAACTATTCGCAGCGCGGTCTTCGTCGACGCTCTGCCCGAAACCGATTTCACCGCCAAGGCGTTGCTCGAGGGTCTGCCCGCCGGGCAGGACGTGTTCTATCGCATCCGCTTTCAGGACCATTCGTTTCCGAGCGCGCTCGGTTCGCCGCGGGTCGGGCGTTTTCGCACGGCGCCGAGCGAACGGCGCACCATCTCGTTCGTGTGGTCGGGCGATACTGCCGGCGGCGGCTGGGGCATCGACGAGGCGCGCGGGGGCATGCGCACCTATGCGACCATGTTGAAGTCGCGCCCCGATTTTTTCATTCATTGCGGCGACCACATCTACGCCGACTGCCCGCTGCACACGGAGCGCAAGCTTCCGAACGGCGAGGTGTGGAGGAACATCGTCACCGAGGACAAGTCGAAGATCGCCCAGACGCTCGCGGAGTTTCGCGGCAATTATAAGTACAACCTGCTCGATAAAAATGTGCTCGCCTTCAATGCCGAGGTGCCGCTGTTCGCGCAATGGGACGATCACGAGGTCCGCAACGATTGGTGCCCGGGCGAGGCGCTCGGCTGGGGCGGTTACGCCGACAAGAGCGTACTTAAATTGGCCGCGCGCGGATGCCGCGCCTTCCACGAATTCATGCCGATGCGGGAGACGTTGGCCGAAGCCGGCCGGATCTATCGCAAAATCCCCTATGGTCCGCTGCTCGACGTGTTCCTGCTCGATATGCGTTCCTACCGCACGCCTTATGGCGAAGATGGGGCGCCGGCCGCGATCCTGGGGCCAACGCAGGTGTCCTGGCTCAAACGCGAATTGATGAGCTCGCAGGCAACTTGGAAGATCATCGCCGCCGATTTGCCGATCGGGGTGGTGAGTGGCGACGCGATCGCGCAAGGCGACGGCACCCCGCGCGGACGCGAAATCGAAATCGCCGATCTCCTCGCCTTCATCAAGCATGCCGGCATCGGCAATACGGTTTGGATCACCGCCGACATGCACTATACCGCCGCGCACTACTACGATCCCAACAAGGCCGTGTTCCAGGACTTCGAGCCGTTCTGGGAATTCATTTCCGGCCCCCTCCATGCCGGCACCTGGCGGCCGCAAACGCTCGATAACACGTTCGGTCCGCGCGCGGTCTTCCAGAAGGGATGCAGCGGCACGCAGCGCGACGACCTGGCCCCCTGCTTCGGGCTGCAATTCTTCGGCCACGTGGCGATCGACGGAGCGACTGAGGTGATGACCGTCAGGCTCAAGGACGTCGCGGACCACGATCTTTGGTCGACCACGATCGAGCCGCGGATGGAGAAATGGTCGCGCGGCGTCCCGTCGATGCGAAGCTAGTCATGCGCGGTCCTGACGAGGCCGCTCTGGAGTGAGCCGTCGAAAATTTAATGAATGCGTATCGCCCGGCCTCAACATGGCCGTGTGGCGGCTCTTTCACATGGACCGGCGCTCGTGTAACGTCGGCTCGAGCAGTGCTTGAGGAGATGTGCCGAGGTCTCCTGCGCGCAACGGGCAGTGCAGGTGCGGTCGGCGGGCATCGCAGTCTCAATAAAGCGACGTTCTTTTTGCCGGTGCTGCGAACATGCGCGCGCGAAATTCGCGGGCGAAAGAGCACACGATGCGCCTTATTCGGCGTCAATTCCTGTACCTTGCCTGCGCCGCTGGCGCGACATCGGCGTTATCGAGGACCGCGGAGGCGCAGACCTATCCCGCGCGCTCCGTGCGGATCATCGTGCCGTTCACGGCCGGCGGTCCGGCCAGCGTGATGGCGCACGTGATTGCGCAGCCGCTGTCCGAGGCTTGGGGCCAATCGTTCTACGTGGAGAACTTGCCGACCGGTGCCAGCAATGTCGGCACCGCCACCGCCGCGAAGGCCCCGGCGGACGGCTATACGTTGCTCATCGTGACTCCGAGCTTCGTCATCAATCCGAGCCTCTATGCGAAGTTGACGTATGATCCGGTCAGGGATTTCACCGCGGTCGTGCTGGCGGTGACGTCGCCTCACGTCTTGGTGGTCAATCCTTCGTTCCCGGCGCGCAACGTGAAAGAACTGGTCGCGCTGGTGAAAGCAAATCCCGGTAAGTACAGTTACGCATCGGCGGGTACGGGGCAGTCGGCACAGCTGGCGGCCGAATTGTTCAAGCTCGCCTTCGGGCTCGACCTTCTGCATGTGCCGTTCAACGGCGGGGCTCCGGCAATAAATTCGACGGTCGGCGGGCATACCCCCATCGCGTTCAACGCGTTGCCGTCAGCCGCGGCGCTGATCAAGGAAGGCAAGCTGCGTGCGCTCGCGGTGACCAGCGGCGAGCGCGCTCCCGAGTTTCCCGACGTGCCGACCTTGTCGGAAGCGGGCGTTCCAGACCAGGAGTCCCTGTACTTCCAAGGCGTCGTCGCTCCGGCTGGAACGCCGAAGGAGATCGTCGACCAGCTCTATCGCGAGATCGCCAGGATTCTGGCGCGAGGAGAGGTGAAGGAACGCTTGGGGGCGATCGGCTTCGGTGTCTCCATCGGCTCCCCTGAACAGTTCCAGGCCCAGATCAAATCGGAAGCGGAAAGGTGGGCGAAGGTCATTCGCGATGCGAACATCAAGCGAATCGAATGATCCGGAGGTGCACCCATGAAAGGCGTGAAGGATGCGAGCGGGCTATACGAAGTGGAACGCCGAGCCTATCACGCGGCGCGTCCTGGGTTTCGCATCGCTGAATTGCAGATCAGCCCAACGCAAAAGGTGCCGTGGCACTATCACACCAACGTCCATGACACCTTCTACGTCGTGACGGGGGCCATTCGCATCTTTCTCCAAGGTCCCAAGGAAGAGGTGCGACTGATGGCAGGACAGACTTATTCCGTCCCGCCGAAACGCCCGCACCTCGTCACCAACGCCGGTGATGCGTCTGCCGTGTTTCTGGTCCTGCAGGGGATCGGTGAGTACGACTTCGTCCCGTTGGCCGATACGCAACCCGGCCAACGCGGACGCAAAAATTCGGACGTTAAAAAGTCCCTCTGACTTTTCCGCTTGAGGGCGAATGAGGGCAGGAGCGCGCTTCCGACGCGCGCTGCCGCCCACCTGCGCCGCAAGAAGATGCTCCAGCGCGGCGTACCGCACCAGCTAGTTCGCGGCGAAGCAGTAGAACAAGCCGTTGCCTCCGGTGCTTCTCAGATCGTTCTGGCTACAGCCGCCGTCGGGTCCGCGCGAGGGATGCGACGAATTCCACGACTTGGACGCCGCATCGTCGCGCAAACCCTTGCGGTCGCTGTGGCCGACCATGGCTGAGCCTTGGGTGCTGCTCGTCCAGTTGCGGCAGGTTCTGTCCTCGCCGGCCGGAAAAGCCCGCCCGTCCATCTGCGAGCCGGTAAGAACGTCGTGAGCATTGGGCGTGTAGCCGACGCCGGCAACCATGGACCCGCGCTCGGTCAACGACACCTGCATGCCGAGTTTGTTGTTGTCGCCATGAAGATCGTCAACGTTTTGGGCGATGACCTCGTTTTTGAAATTTTGCCAGGGGCCGCGTCCGATGCGGTCGCGGGCATTGACGGCTTGCGCGCCGTCGGTTGCCTGGGTGCTCAGATAGGCGCGCCAGGTCTTGTTGCCCGCGCCCGCCGCCTGTGCCAGCGTCTGGCACTGACGATCGGCGCCTTCCAGGCCGCCGAGGTCGGCGCCTTTGCCCGGCCCGCTGCTGGTGATGAAGAAGGTCATGTTCGGAGACTGCGGCGGCGGTTGCTGTGCTAGGCTCGCGTTCGAGCCCAGCGTCGTAACCGCAACCGACGCAACAATCGCGAAGAGCTTGGCTTTGGACATGTCGCCCTCCCGGTTCGAGCCGGCGCGCCGCCTTAGCGCGCCGCGCAGGAATTTAGCACGAAATCCGATCGCGCCAACGGCGATGCGCCGCGCCTGCATGACGCAGCCGCTGTCACCCAGCCGTCATGAAGGAACAATAGGGGTGTGAGTGCCCACACAATTGGAGGATTGCATGCGCCGGTTCCTTGCCGCCGCGGCTGGTATTGCGATTTCGATGGTTGGTTCGGTCGGTTCCGCGCAGACGGTCTATCCGATCGATCGAGCCGATATTTTGGTCGGCGCTCGGTTCGACTTCAAAGTCGAATTTGCAGGCCTTGCCGATCCGACCAAGGTCTCCGCGACGGTGAACGGCAAAGACCATGCCGAGGTTTTCGGCAAGGCCGCCACTTTTGTCGAGCGCGAAGACGCCAAGGACCAATCCGCCTTGATCCTGCGCGACGTTTCGCTCGCGCAGCCCGGCATTTATCGGCTGCGCGTCAGCGACGGAGTCAACTCGCGTGAACTCGAGTGGAACGTCTACGACAGCGGGCCGCGCAAGGCGAAGAACGTGATCTTGTTCATCGGCGACGGCATGTCGCTCGCCCATCGGGTGGCGGCGCGCGTGCTCGCGAAGGGCATCGCCGAGGGCAAGGCGCGCGGCAAACTCGCCATCGACGACATGCCGCATATGGCGCTGGTTGCGACCGCGGGCAGCGATTCGATCATTACCGACTCGGCCAATTCCGCCAGCGCCTATGCGACCGGCCACAAGTCGGCGGTCAACGCCATGGGGGTCTATGCCGATCGCACCTTCGACCCGCTCGACGATCCCAAGGTCGAGACCATCTCCAGTCTGGTCAAGCGCAGACATGGGATGGCGGTCGGCATCGTCACCAATACCGAAATCGAGGATGCCACCCCCGCCGCGATGGTGGCCCACGTGCGCCGGCGCAGCGAATACGACCGCATCGTGGAGCAATTCTTCGCCGCCAAGCCCGACGTCATCATGGGCGGTGGCCGCGCGAACTTCCTGCCGAGGTCCGTGGAAGGCGGCAAGCGCAGGGATGACTCCGACTTCGTTGCTCAATTTCGCGACGCCGGCTACAGCGTGGCTTCGACCGGTCCCGAAATGACGTCGCTTGCCGACGATGCGAAGACGACCAAACTTCTCGGGCTGTTCACGCTCGGCAATATGGACGGCGCGCTCGATCGCAAGATCCTCAAAGGCGGCACCGTCGGCAAATTTCCGCAGCAGCCTGACTTGACCGAGCAGGTGAGCGCAGCGTTGAAGGTGCTCGCCAGGAACGAAGCCGGTTTCTTCCTGATGGTGGAGTCGGGCATGATCGACAAGTACACCCACCTCCTGGACATGGAGCGCGCGGTCTACGACACCATCATGCTCGACAACGCGGTGAAGCTCGCCCGCGATTGGGCCAGCGCACGGGGTGACGACACGCTCATTCTCGTCGTGGCCGATCATACCCACCCGATCGGTTTGGTCGGAACGATCGAGGACGACATGGCGTCGATCCCCAATGTGCCGATGCGCGAGCGCGTGCGCGTATATGAGCGAGCCGGATTCCCCAATTACCCCACGCCCGACGCCGAGGGCTATCCCGCCCGCGTGGACGTCAGCCGCCGGCTCGCTTTGTTCTCGGCGAGCCTGCCCGACCATTACGAGACGTTTCGACCGAAGCTCGACAATCCCAACGATCCGACCGTGGCGGGCAAGGAGCCCGGCACCTACGTGGCGAACGAGCGCTACAAGAACGTTCCCGGGGCCGTACTGCGCTTCGGCAACCTGCCGGCGATGATCAACGCCGACGTGCATTCCGGCGAGGACGTGATTCTGACCGCGGCGGGTCCCGGCAGCGACCGCGTTCGCGGCCAGATGGACAACACCGAGGTTTTTCGCATCATGGCCGAAGCGCTCGGGCTCGGCTCGGGCGACTGAGGGCGAGCGAACAACGACGACGGTTGCGGCACGCACGTGGTTGGCGCGGAAAGCCGCACCTTCGTCGAATCCCTCGCGACATTTCAGACGCGCGCCCGCCGATCCGGCACGATCGGACTTCTCACGCGTCGGATCCTGTCGTTGACCGGGTCCGGCTTTGCCCTCACATTGCCAGCGACGATGTTCGAACGCGGCAGGCCCAAGCGTGATCATCGACTGGCACTCGCACATCTATACTCCGCAAGAGGCGGCCGACGATCTCGGCACCTTGGACGGCAAGCACGGGCCGAAGTGGGGCGAGCGTGGCTGCCCCATGGTGCTCGAGAATTTCCTCGAGGCCCATTACGAGAACGGCATCGACATCAGCGTGGTGACGAATGCCGCGCACTATCTGCGTGGCAAAGCCGATCACGAAGAACTGCCGGCGATCCAGAAATGGACCGACTACGCCGCCGAGCTTCAGCAGAAATACCGGGGCACGCTCTATTCGTTCGCGACGATCCTGCCCTGCGGCGGCCCGGCCTTCATCAAGGAAGCCGAGCGTGCTGTCCGAGAGCTCGGCCTCAAGGGCATTTTC
>JAFAHL010000790.1 GCA_019237215.1 Hyphomicrobiales bacterium
AGTAGAGCGCTTTCGCAACGAGCTGCGTCTCATCGCTACGTTTCCGCCTATGAGGCGCAGCCTCAACGCGCAGGGCGAGCGGCTGATCTGGCTGGTCCAGATCGAGGCGCGCGCATCCATGAGATGAACGCCCCCCGCTTAAATCCAAACATGCTTCGTTTTTGTCACAGCAATACCCGCCGTTAAGCTTCCTCAACCATGCCGCGCACACAGTGCGAACCCCGAGCACACGGGTCCGCTCACCCCCTCGCGGGAGGGCCCCCATGCAGATTTCCTCGATGGCGATTCGCCGGGCTTTGGAAGCCCGTAGGCGGATCTTTGGGGGGTCGCGACTAGGGTGGGGTAGCGGCCTCGTCGCGGAATACCGCCCGGCGGCGCCCTGTGGTTGAGGTTTAGGCCGCCAATTTTGTTGTCAACGTCGGCGCCGGAACAGCGCATCACCCTATCGCGTTGGCCTCGACCTTGGGGGGTCGGGTCCACGGTTTCTTATGGGAATGTACCAAGTCCTCTGTGGAAGACCGTGGTCGTGGTGGGTGCTGGAGGATTAGGTCATGAAACACGCACTAACAACCGTCCTTTCCGCCGGGTCGATCTGCGCTCTCGCCTGCCTCGTTCCGGGTGTGGCGGCGGCCAATGGCAATGATGCAACCGCCCTGGCCAACCAAGCGCAACTCCACCCGTGGGAAGCGAACCAGACCGGCTGGTCCCCCTACGGTGCCCCTGTGGGCGAGTAAACGGGGCAAATTTTGCGGCGGAGGGGGGAGTCAAGAGCTTGAAACTATGATTCAAGCTCAGAATGGAGTTTGGGCCGACTGATTCGCTAGGAACTCTGAGTTCGACCGAGCTCATCGGGCTGGTTCGCGGATTGGTCGGCGAGGTTGAGCGGTTTCGGAAAGAGATCGAGAAGCTGACGGCGGCGCTCGCTTCGGCTAACCGCGAGAAGCAGGAGCTGAAGGACGAGATCCGGCGTCTGAAGGGCTTGCCGCCACGGCCGCCGCGGCCGCCGACGAAACCCTCGGGCATGGAGAAGGCGACCGACCGTCCAGGGCCGGATACCCCGAGCGCGTCGGAGACCTCGCCGCCGCGCCGTCGCGGCCCCGGCGTGTCGAAGCTGAGCGTCGATCAAATGGTGACGCTGACGGCGTCGGCGCCGGACGGGTCGCGGCGCAAGGGCTACGAAGACATCATCGTTCAGGACATCGCGTTCAAACCCGAGGTCACGCTCTATCGGCGCGAGCGCTGGGTGACGCCGGACGGGCGGACGGTGACCGCCGATCTGCCGGCGGGCGTCGCGAGCGGCTGCGGCCCGCACCTCCATCGCATGGTGCTGATGCTGTATTTTCAGGGCCAGATGACCTGCGAGCGGATCGTGGCCGTCCTGACCGCTGCGGGCCTTTCGATCTCGAAGCGTCAGGTGGTGCGGCTCGTGACCGCCAAACTGGACCTGTTCCGCGTCGAGGAGGAAGCGGTCTTCACCGCTGGCCTTCGCGCCTCGGGCTTTGTCAGTGTCGACGACACCGGCGCTCGCCACGCCGGCAAGGCCGGCTACACGACGCAGTTCGGCTCTCCCCGGTTCACCGCCTTCCGCACCGGGCCAAGCAAGTCGCGCCTGGCTTTCCTGCGTAATCTGCTCGGCGGAACGGCGCGCTACGCGATCAACGCGGCGGCGGCGGCCTACATGCGCGCGGCCAATCTCGCCCACGGCGTCATCGACGCGCTCGCCGGCGCAGAGGTCCGCCAATTCGGCTCCGAGGCCGAGTGGATGGACCATCTCGCCGCGCTCGGCGTGACCGAGTTGCGGGTCGCCCCCGATCCGGTGCGGGTGGCCAGCGAAGGCGCGCTGTGGGGCGCAATCGTCGCCGAGGATCGGCTCGGGGGCGCCGTCATTCTCTCCGACGACGCCGGGCAGTTCCATGTCGGCGACCATGCGCTCTGTTGGGTCCACGCCGAGCGGCTCGTCTACAAGCTCGTTCCCGCCACCGACCGGCAGCGCAACGCCGTCGAAGTGACGCGGCGCATGATCTGGTGGTTCTATCGCCAGCTCAAGACGTTCAAGCTCGCTCCCAGCCCGGAGCGGGCGGCCGCACTGAGCGCGCGGTTCGACCGCATCTTCAAACGTCGAACCGGCTACGCCACGCTCGACAAGCTCCTCAAGCGCCTCCACGCCAACAAGGCCGAGCTCCTGCGCGTGCTCGAGCGGCCCGAGATTCCCCTCAACACCAACGCCTCCGAGAACGACATCCGCGCCGTGGTCACCAAGCGAAAAGTCTCAGGCGGAACCGTCAGCGAACGGGGACGCGTCGCCCGCGACGTCATGCTCGGCCTCGCCAAGACCTGCGCCAAACTCAAAATCTCGTTCTTCCACTACTTGGGCGCGCGGCTTCAAATCCCGGGACCGGACGTCCCGCCTCTCGCAACCCTCCTCGCCCCCACTCCAAGCTGAGCGCCCGTCCGGGAATCTGCCCCGATTACCTCCGAAGGGGCCTAAGTCATTGAACTTGTTGGATGCCGGACAGAAAACAGCGTAGCGAGCGCCGGCGTCGGGCTCGACAGGCGGAAGGAAAGGCGCCACGACCTCGGCATGGCGAGGCTCAAGTCTTCTTACGTGTGCCAGAACTGCGGAGCGGTGACGCAGCGCTGGCAGGGAAAATGCGACTCCTGCGGCGAGTGGAACACGATCATCGAGGAAGCCGCCGCCCTCGCGGGCGGCGCGGGCGGCGCGCGCCCGGCAGGCCGCGCGTTCCCGCTCGAGGACCTTTCGGGCGCCTCGAAGCAGGAGCCGCGGGTGGTCACGGGGATCGCGGAGCTCGACCGGGTCGCAGGCGGCGGCTTCGTGCCGGGTTCGGCGACGCTGATCGGCGGCGAGCCCGGCATCGGCAAGTCGACCCTTCTCATCCAGGCATGCGCGGCGGCGGCGCGGTCGGGCGCGCGGGTGGTCTACATTTCCGGCGAGGAATCGACCGCCCAGGTCCGTCTGCGGGCGAGCCGACTGGGGCTCGCGAGCGCCCCGGTCCAGCTCGCCGCCCAGACCCTGATCGAGGACATCGTCGCCACCCTCGCCTCGGGCGACGCCCCGCGGCTCGTGGTGATCGATTCGGTCCAGACCATGTGGAGCGACGCGATCGATTCGGCGCCCGGCACGGTCAGCCAGGTGCGCGGCTCGGCGCAGGCCCTCATCCGCTTCGCCAAGGCGAGCGGCGCCGCTCTCCTGATCGTCGGGCACGTCACCAAGGACGGCCAGATCGCCGGGCCCCGGGTGGTCGAGCACATGGTGGACGCCGTGTTCTCGTTCGAGGGTGACGGCTCGCACGCCTTCCGCCTCCTGAGGGCGACAAAGAACCGCTTCGGGGCGACCGACGAGGTCGGGGTCTTCGAAATGACGGGCGCCGGCCTTGCAGAGGTTCCAAATCCGTCGGCGCTGTTCCTGTCCGGCCGGAACGTCGCGGCCGCGCCCGGGGCGTCAGTGTTCGCCGGCGTCGAGGGGGCGCGCCCGCTGCTGGTCGAAATCCAGGCGCTGGTCGCGCCGACGTCCCTCGGCACCCCGCGGCGCGCGGTCGTCGGCTGGGAGCCGAACCGGCTCGCCACGGTCCTTGCGGTCCTCGACGCCCACGGCGGACTGAAACTCGGCCAGTATGACGTGTACCTCAACGTCGCGGGGGGGTTGCGCGTGGCCGAGCCTGCCGCCGACCTTGCGGCCGCCGCCGCGCTGGTCTCGTCGCTCACCGGCGCGGCCCTGCCTCACGACGCCGTCTATTTCGGAGAGGTCGCGCTGTCCGGCTCGATCCGGCCGGTCGCGCACGCCGGTTTGAGGCTGAAGGAGGCGCAAAAGCTCGGGTTCTCGCGCGCGTTCGCTCCCCCTGCGCCCCGCTCCGAGGGCGAAGCCGCGGCCGCCGGCGTCACCGCCGTCG
>JAFAHL010000791.1 GCA_019237215.1 Hyphomicrobiales bacterium
GAAGCCTTCAAGACCGCGGCGCGCGTGATCGAGGCCGAGTACGAATGGCCGTTCCAGTCCCATGCCTGCATGGGGCCGGCCTGCGCCGTGGTCGAGATCAAGGACGGCGACGTGACCTGCTGGACCGGCTCGCAGAAACCGCATTTCGTGCGCGACGGCATCGCGCTCTCGCTCGGCGTCCCGGCGGAGAAGGTGCGCTCGATCTGGGTGGTCGGCCCCGGCTCCTACGGCCGCAGCGACGCCGACGACGCGGCGATGGACGCCGCGGTGCTGGCCAATGCGGTCGGCAAGCCGGTGCGCGTGCAGTATACGCGCGAGCAGGCGACGGGATGGGATCCGAAGGGCCCTGCCTCCATTCACCGCGCCCGTGCCGCCATCGACGCGTCCGGCAACGTCGTCGGCTACGAGTTCGTGAGCAAGGGCTTCTCGCGCCTCGACGTGAACACCAACGGCGGCGCGCCCAAGGACACGCTGGCGGGCCAGCTGCGCGGCACCGAGCTCAAATCCGCCGACGGCTTCGGCGTCCCCGCCGAGTCCTACGAGTTCGCCAACAAGCGCATGGCGTGGGAGACCATCGCGCCGCTGCTCGAGCGCAGCTCGCCGCTGCGCAGCGCGCATCTGCGCGATCCGGTCGGACCGCAGATCCATTTCGCCAGCGAGTCGTTCATGGACGAGCTGGCGGCGGCGCTCAGCCTCGATCCCATCGAATTCCGCCTGCGTCACGTCAAGGACGCGCGCGACGTCGCGGTGATCAAGGCCGCGGCCGAAAAGGGGGGCTGGCAGTCGCGGCCCTCGCCGCGCAAAGACCAGACCGGCAACAAGGTCTCCGGCCGCGGCATCGCCTATGCCCAGCGCAACGGCACCCGCTGCGCCATCGTCGCCGAGGTCGATATCGACCGCGCGAGCGGAAAGATCTGGGCGCGCAAGTTCACGATCGCCCACGACTGCGGCCAGATCATCAATCCCGACGGGCTCAAGCACACCATCGAGGGCAACATCGTCCAAGGCGTGAGCCGCACGCTGTGGGAGGAGGTCAAGTTCGACGCAAAGAACGTGACCAGCGTCGACTGGATGACCTACCCGATCCTCGACATCACCGAGACGCCGGAGACGATCGAGGTGGTGCCGATCAACCATCCCGAGCTGCCGCCCAGCGGCGCCGGCGAGCCCTCGATCCGTCCGGTGGCGGCGGCGATCGCCAACGCGATCTTCGACGCTACCGGCGTGCGCATCCGCCGCGTGCCGTTCTCGCCCGACCGGGTCAAGCAGGCGCTGTCGTGAGGTTCCGCCCTCATCTTGAGGAGGCGACTGCGCCGGTTCGATTTTGAGGCTTGAATGATCGCGCGCGCGCTCGAGGAAGCTCTCACACCCATCACCGACGGCTGCGTGCTGGCGGTGCCGCGCGAGGTATCGGGCGTCGCCATGGCGGCGACGCGCGCGCTCGTTCGACGCGGCATCCGCAGGCTGCATCTGATCGCGCTGCCGACCTCGAGCCTGCAGGCCGACTTGCTCATCGGCGCTGGCTGCGTCGAGACCATCGAGACTTCCGCGGTCAGCCTCGGCGAATTCGGGCCGGCGCCGCGCTTCACCGCCGCCGTGACGTCGGGCGCCATCCGCGTCAAGGACGCGACCTGCCCCGCGCTCCACGCCGCGTTCCAGGCGGCGGAGAAAGGCGTTCCCTTCATGCCGCTGCGCGGGCTGATCGGCTCCGACGTGCTCGCGCGTCGCAAGGACTGGAAGGTCGTCGACAATCCGTTCGGTCACGACGATCCAATCGTGCTGCTGCCGGCGGTCAAGCCCGACGTCGCGCTGTTCCACGCGCCGCTCGCCGATCGCGACGGCAACGTCTGGATCGGCCGCGATCGCGAGCTCGCGACCATGGCGCACGCCGCGGCGAAGACGGTGGTGACGGTGGAAAAGCTTCACGACGGAAACCTGTTCGACGATCCCGCGCTCGCGGCCGGCGCGCTCGGCGGCTTCTACGTGCACGCGATCGCGGTGGCGCCGAAAGGCGCCTGGCCGCTCGGGCTTGCCGATCACTACGGCGCCGACGCCGCGCACCTCGCCGACTATGCGCGCATGGCTGCGAGCGGCGACGGATTTGCCGCCTATCTCGACCGACACGTGTATGCCCAACGCGCCGCGTGATGCTTCGCACTCTTTCCGCGACGAGGAGCTGCTTGCCAGCGTCATTGCCGACCTGATCGGCGATGCCCGTCACGTGGCGATCGGCGCGTCGTCGCCGATTCCGGCCGCGGCCGCGTTGCTGGCGCGCGAGCGCGGCAACGGCCGGCCGCAAGTCTCGCTGCTGGGCAGTCGCCGGCAGAGCTTCTTCACCGACGGCGGGCGCGAGCTGTTCGATTGCGCCGGCCAAGGCCGCATCGACGTGTTCTTCCTCTCGGGCGGACAGATCGACGGCGAGGGCAACATCAACCTCGTCGGCATCGGCGACTACGCGCATCCGACGGTGCGCTTTCCGGGCTCGTTCGGCTCCTCGTACCTCTATTATGTCGTGCCCAAGGTGATCCTGTTCCGCCTCGAGCACACCCGTCGCACCCTGGTCGCAAAGGTCGACTTCATCAGCGCGCCGGGAACGAGCCCGGACAACGTTCATCGCCCCGGCGGCCCGATCGCGCTCATCACCAGTCGCTGCCTGTTCGCCTTCGAGCGCCAGCGACGGCGCTTCGCGCTTGCGAGCGTGCATCCCGGCCATAGCGTCGCCGAGGTCGTCGATCATACCGGCTTCGAGTTCGACCGGCCGCCGCACGTGCCGATAACGCCCGCTCCTTCCCTCGAGACGCTGCGCATGCTGCGGACCGCGGTCGCCCCGCAGCTCGCAGAAGTCTATCCGAAATTCGTAGCGGAGATATTCGGGGCGCCAGAACCGGCGTGATGGGAGCTTTCGACCGCCGCCCTTTCAGCTGTCATCGTCGGCGTAAGCGGCCGATCCAGTAATCACCACATCGAGCCGGCTAGCGCGACGGTGCCGCATCGGATAGTCAATGTGCTCACTGGATGCCCGCCTTCGCGGTCGTGACCGTGGTGATTGTCGATCGTTGGCAAACGAGGGATTAGCGTGCAACACGTCGAAGTCGCAGTGATCGGCACCGGCTGGTGCGGCGGCATCCGCGCGGAGACGCTCTCGCGCTCCGCGCTCGTGGACAAGCTGCACATCTGCGAAATCCGCCCGGATCGGCTGGCCGAGGTCAAGGCGATGACCTCGCCGGCGAGCGCGACGCTCGACTACCAGGACATCGTCAAGAACCCGAACATTTCGGTGGTCTATGTCTGCACCACGCCGGAGCAGAATCATTACCCGATCACGCGCGACTGCCTCAAAGCCGGCAAGCACGTGCTGTTGGAAAAGCCGATCGCCATGGAGCTGTGGGAGGCGGACGAGCTGATCACGCTCGCCAAGCGCGGCCGGCTCAAATTCACCATCGGCTACTCGCAGCGGTTCAATCCCAAATTCGCCTACGCCAAGAAGAAAATCACCGACGGCACGCTCGGCAAGGTGGTCTCCGTCATGGTGAGCCGGCACTTGAGCCGCGGGCTCGGCGCCAAGATCGCGAAACGGGTGAAGCTGTCGCCGGTCGTGATGGAGTCCACCCACGATCTCGACTTCGTGTTCTGGCTGCTCGAGCCCGCCAAGCCCGTGCGCGTCTATTCGCAAGGCGCCTACGGTTACATGCAGGCGATCAACGGCTCCTACGACGTCATGTGGTCGATCGTGACCATGGACAACGGAATGATGGTGACGGTCGGCGGCGGCTGGAATCTGCCGCCGAGCTATCCCAATTTCTGCTCGACCTGGATCGAGATCCTCGGCACCGAGGGCGCGCTCGTCCTCGACGACACCCACCGCGACGCTTGGCTCAATACGGTGGCGGAGGGCACGCGCTTTCCGATGTCGACCATGCCGGGCGAGCAGGTCGACCACGTATTCGCGGGCCAGATGGGACCCGAGACCATCCACTTCCTCGAGGCCTGCATCATGGACCGGCCGGTGATGGTGACGCCCGAGAGCGCGCGCATGGTGATGGAGACCTATACGGCCGCCGATCTCTCCGCCGAGCGCAACGAGCCGGTCGAGCTGCCGCTGTCGAACGCCGCACTTTCGGCGGTCGCCGAAATGGTGGGAGGCAAGCGATGAGACGGGGGGCAAAAGGCATCGGGCTCGCCATCGTCGGCGCCGGCAGAGTCGGGCTGTTTCGCGGCGAGGTCGCAGCGCGCCATCCGGCCGTGCAATGGATCGGCATCGCCGAGAAGAACCATAACCGCGGCTTGCACGTCGCGGAGAAGATCGGCGCCGACTTCGTCACCCAGGATCATCGCGAGTTGCTCAAGCGCCCGGAAGTCACCTGCGCCATCATCGCCACCGACGAGCATCTCCACGTCGATCCGATCATGGCCGCGGTCGAACGCGGCGTGCCGATGCTGATCGAGAAGCCGCTCGCGACCGATCTCGCTCAATCCGCGCGCGTGCTCGAGGCGATCACCGCCGCCAGGCTCGACGCGGTCGTCGGCTACACCCAGCGTTTCCGCCGCAAATGGCTCGCGGCCAAGGAAAAGGTGCGCGCCGGTGCGCTCGGCGACGTGACGCTGGTGACCTCGCGCGCGTTCATGAACAGGCTCGTCGCCATCGACAACTACAAGCGCACCGACGACCCGACGGCGATTTCGCCGATGGTGATCTCGGGTACCCACGCGCTCGACATCGTGATGTGGTGCATGGAGGCCAAGACTCCGGTCGAATGCTACGCCCGCTCGATCGACAAGGTCTTGGGGCCCCTCTACCAGGGCATCGACGCCACCGCCGGCATGATCATGTTCTCCGACGGCAGCGTCTATCACCTCAATATTTCCTGGGCGCTGCCGGTGACGTGGCCGGGCGCGGTCTACAGCCTCGAGATCGGGATGACCGGCACCGAGGGTGTGCTGACCATCGACGATACCCATCGCGACATGGTGCTCGCGGTCTCGGCGCCGCAGAACGAAGGCTATGCGCCGGACGAGCGCCGGCTGGTGGATTTCATGGGCAGCTATCCGCCCGGCGACATGGCGCTGGGCGAGCTGCGGGGGCCGATGCGGGGCGAAACCGACTCCTGGCTCAACCGGATCGCACTCGGCCTGCCGACGCAGGCAGCCACCGCCGCCGAGGCGCACAACCGCCTGATGCTGACCAAGGCGCTCGACTTGTCGGCCAAGCGCAAGCAACCGGTGAAGTTGCCGCTCGAGCCGGGCGAAGAGCGCGCGGCGGCGTGATGCGCGTAACGGACGAAACCCTGTCTATAACCGTGCTCCCCACATAAAGTCCCTCCTCGAAAATTTGGAACCCGAGATGGATTCGCAGACCGTTGAACGCCGCGCGCAGCACCCGCCGCGCTTGGAGGATGGTCCGTTGCTACGCGGGCTTGGACGCTACGCGGCCGATGCGCCGATGGCCGGCCAAGCCCAAGCCTATTTCGTGCGCTCCCCGCACGCCTTCGCCGATATCCGTTCGATCGACACCACCGCGGCCAAGGCCGTGCCCGGCGTGCTCTGCGTGCTCACGGCCGCCGACATGGAGGGGATCGGCAACCTGTCTCAGCATCCGCCGCTTGCCGGCCGGGGTGGGCAAAAGCTCATCGTTCCGCACCGC
>JAFAHL010000515.1 GCA_019237215.1 Hyphomicrobiales bacterium
CTTCCTCGGCGGCAGCAACGAGGGCTTGCTCGGCGTCACCTACGAGGTGGTCGGCCCGCCGAGCACGCCGGTGTTGCGCGTCAATCCGATTTCCGCGGTGGCGCCGGGCTTGTTGCGCAAATTCTTCGAATTCCCCGGCGGCAATGCGCCACTGCCAGTGGAGAGCTACGCCGGGCCGGGCCGCTATTAAGACGCACGAGTCAGAGCGAGGATGCGTGACGGACGCCCATGTTCGTCGGCCGTGGTCGGTGCTGCGTCGTGTTCACACCGGTCTCAACAGCACGTGCCGCTTCCTGCCGAGCGAGAGCTTGATGACGCCCTCCGGCGTGAGGTCGCGCGGCGTGAGCACCATCTTCTCGTCCGTGACGGCGACATCGTTGACCCGCAGTCCGCCGCCTTTGATCTGTCGACGTGCGTCTCCTTTCGACGACACCAAGCCGACGTGAACGGCGGCGTCGAGCACACCGAGACCGGCTGCGAGCATCGCGTGCGGCATTTCGGCCGTCGGCAGCGTCTCGGCGAGCGCGCCTTCCTCGAAGGTGCGGCGCGCTGTTTCGGCTGCTTGCTCGGCGGCCGCGCGGCCGTGCAAGAGGGCGGTCGCCTCGGTCGCCAGGACCTTTTTCGCCTCGTTCAACTCTTGCGCCTTCAAGCCGGCGAGACGTCCGATCTCGTCGAGCGCAAGTTCGGTGAACAGCTTGAGCAGGCGGCCGACGTCGCCATCTTCGCAGTTGCGCCAGAACTGCCAGTAATCGTAGGGGCTCATCGCGTCCGCGTTGAGCCAAACCGCGCCGGTTTCGGTCTTGCCCATCTTGGCTCCCGAAGCGGTCGTCAGCAGCGGCGTGGTCAGCGCGAACAGCTGAACATTCAGCAGCCGCCGGCCGAGGTCGATGCCGTTGACGATGTTGCCCCACTGGTCCGATCCGCCCATCTGCAAAATGCAGCCGTGGCGCTTGTAAAGCTCCACGAAATCGTAGGCTTGCAGGATCATGTAGTTGAATTCGAGAAACGTCAGCGGCTGCTCGCGCTCCAAGCGCAGCTTCACCGAGTCGAACGTCAGCATCTTGTTGATGGTGAAATGGCGGCCGACGTCGCGCAGGAAGGGGATATAGTGCAGCCGGTCGAGCCACTCGGCGTTGTCCGCCATCATGGCGCCGGCGTCAAAATCGAGAAAGCGCGAAAATACCGTGCGGATCGAGGCGATGTTGGCCTCGATCTGCGCGCCGGTCAGCAGCGTGCGGCTCGCGTCCTTGCCCGATGGATCGCCGATCTTGCTGGTACCGGCGCCCATCAGCGCGATCGGGCGATGGCCGGTCTTCTGCAGCCATCGCAGCATCATGATGGTGAGCAGGTTGCCGATGTGGAGGCTCGGCGCGGTGGCGTCGAAGCCGACATAGGCGGTGAGGGGGCCCGCGGCCGCCTTGGCATCGAGGCCCTCGGCGTCCGAAACCTGATGGATGAATCCGCGTTCCGCGAGGACGCGCAGGAAATCGGACCTGTAGGCGCTCATGCCGCCTCGCCTCTTTTTATCGCCTCTTTTGGGCCGGTGGTGTAACAGGTCCGGTGTGGGATTCAACCGAGGACGCTAGCCATGGCGCGCGCCACTGCGATCGGCCTGATGAGCGGCACCTCCTACGATGGGGTGGACGTGGCGCTCATCGAGACCGACGGCGAGGAGATCGGCCGCCTCGGTCCGACCGGCTACCGCCCCTACAGCGACCCGGAACGCGAGGTCGTGCGGCGCGCGATCGCGGTTGCCGCCAATCTCACCGACCGCAGCGCCCGGCCGGCGATGCTCGCCGAGGCCGAAGAGCTGGTGACCGATATGCACGCCGAGGCGGTCGAGGCGTTCCTGGCGGCCAACGGCATGCCGGCGAGCGAGGTCGCGGTGGTGGGCTTCCACGGCCAGACCGTCCTGCATCGTCCCGATCGCGGCCTCACCATCCAGCTCGGCAACGGCGCCGCGCTCGCCGGCAGGATCGGCATTCCCGTGGTCTATGACTTTCGTGCCGCCGACGTCGCCGCGGGAGGGCACGGCGCGCCGATGGTGCCGGTATTTCATCGCGCCATGCTGCGGCTGATAACGCGCGCGCATCCTATCGGCGTGCTCAATCTGGGCGGCGTCGCCAACCTCACCTTCATCAACGGCGGCGCCGAGCTCGTCGCCTGCGACACCGGGCCGGGCAACGCGCTGATCGACGACTTCGTGCGCCTGCGCACCGGGCAACCGCAGGATGACGAGGGCCGTGCCGCGGCCGCGGGCAAAGTCGACGAGGCCGCGGTGGCGCGTGTGCTCGAGCATCCTTTCTTTACCACGCCGCCGCCCAAATCGCTCGATCGCAACGCGTTCCGCCACTGGGTGACGGAGGAAGGCCGCCTTGCCAGCAAGAGCACGCAAGACGGCGCTGCGACGCTTACCGCCATCACGGCCGCGGCGGTCGCCCACGCGATCACCGTGTTGCCGCGCCCGCCAGTGGCATGGATCGTCGCCGGCGGCGGCACGCGCAATCCGACCTTGATGCGCATGTTGGCGGAGCGCCTTGCTCCCGCGCAGGTCGAGACCGCCGGTGCCGTCGGCTGGTCAGCCGATGCGCTCGAAGCACAGGCCTTCGCTTATCTTGCCGTGCGAACCCTCAAAGGCTTGCCGCTCACCTTCCCCACAACGACCGGCGCGCCGCGGCCGCTGACCGGCGGCATCCTCGTGCAGCCGTAAGTGGACCGAGGCGATTGACGACATCTCGCTATATACTGTCGTCCCCGCGACAAGCAAAAGCGCGTTTACGCGCGTCCATAGCCCGTCGAAGACGGGCGTGAACGCCCTTAACGACGCACTATGCGTCGCGGGGACCCCGTTGCGGGGACCCATATTCCAGAGACGGTGGTTATGGGTCCCCGCGTGCGCGGGGACGACAGGCGCATTGCGTGCTTATCGCGCGAGATCGCGAATCACGCGCTCGATGCCCTTGACCACGCGCGCCACGTTCTCGACATCGACCTTGTCCGGCGTATCGCTTGAGCGGTGGTAGTGGGGGTAGCGGAACGGCGCCGTGTCCGTGACCATCACGGCTGGAAAGCCGTGCTCGGCAAAGGCCCAATGATCCGACCAGGCGATG
>JAFAHL010000665.1 GCA_019237215.1 Hyphomicrobiales bacterium
GCAAGGCCGCGGACGCCGCCGAGGCGGCCGGATTGCAAACGCCGCTGACCAAAGGCTCGGTGGTCGCGTCGGACGCGTTCTTCCCCTTCGCCGACGGCCTTCTGGCCGCGGTCGAGGCGGGCGCGACCGCGGTGATCCAGCCCGGCGACTCGGTGCGCGACGACGAGGTGATCAAGGCCGCCGACGACCACGGCATCGCCATGGTTTTCACCGGGACACGGCATTTCAGGCATTGAGCTCGCGTGCCGGGCGCAGCACGGCACGGGGCATCGCCTCAATTCTTCACCAAATCCCCCAACAGGCTCGCCGCCACCGAGAGCTTGGACAGCGTCAGCCCGGAATTGGCGATCTCGTTGACCGCCAGGCGGATGCGCTCGACCTCGGCCTTGCGCGGCGCGACCCAGGCTTCCACGGCATGGAGCCCAACGGCGCCGTTGCCTGCCATCGCGGCGGTGAGCCGCCGCTCCGCATCGCCGATCGAATCGAGCGCGCGGTCGAGCGCAAGGCGATCGAAATAGTCGGAAATGACGATGCCGCGCGCGGCGCGGGCGATGTGATCGAGGCGAAAGAACGCCGCGGCGGCGAAATAGATCGCCGCAACCTCGGCGATGTCCTGCCCGGTGCGCTCCGCGACCATGACGATGTCGGGCGCGGCGACGAGCGCCGGCAACGTGGCGAGACGGCGCGCAAGCTCGTGCGGCACGCCTTGCTTGCGCAGATCGGCCTCGCGTGTCTGGCGCGCGTCGGCGGCGGCCTCCGGCAGCGCGGTGTCGAGCGCGGCCTCAACCGCCGCGATGCCCTCGCGATAGTGGGCGACGATCGCGGCCAACCCCTGCGCCAGCTCGACGTTGCGCAGGAACCAGACCAAGCGATCGAGCAGCAGATCCTCCACGGCCTGATAGAGCTCGAGCTGCAGCTTGCCGGAAATCTTGTTGTCGAGCGCGTCGATGGCGGAGTTGAGCGCGCTCATGCCGTAGCTGTCGCGCACGGCGGCGAAGGCGGCGGCAATGCGCGCCGGCGGCGCGCCGGTCTGATCGCCGATGCGCACCAAGAGCGAGGGGCCGCCGCGATTGACCATGGAATTGGCGAGCTGCGTGGCGATGATCTCGCGCCGCAGCCGGTGGTGCTCGAGCGCGTCGGGGAATTGGTCCGCGATCGCCTTGGGAAAATAGCGCTCGAGCTCGCGGCCGAGATAGGGATCGTCCGGCACGCTCGACTGCACCAGCTCGTGATTGAGCGAAAGCTTGGCGTAGGCGAGCAGCACCGAAAGCTCGGGCCGCGTCAACGCCTGCGAGCGCCGCCGGCGCTCGGCGATCTCCATGTCGTCGGGCAGGAACTCAACCGCGCGGTCGAGTTCGCCCGCCGTCTCCAGCGTCTGCATCAGCCGCTGCTCGAAGCCGAGGTCCTCGAGTCCGCGCCGCTCGGCGAGCGAGATCGCGAGCGGCTGCAGATAATTGTTGCGTAGCACGAGCGCCGCCACGTCCTCGGTCACCTCGGCGAGCAGCGCATTGCGCGCCGGGCGCGAGAGCCGGCCGTCGCGCATCGGCCGCGCCAGCGCGATCTTGATATTGACCTCGAGGTCGGAGGTGTTCACGCCGGCGGAATTGTCGATGGCGTCGGTGTTGAGCTTGACCCCGCGCAGCGCCGCCTCGATGCGGCCGCGCTGGGTCATGCCGAGATTGGCGCCCTCGCCGATCACCTTCGCGCGGATCTGTGCGCCGGTGACGCGGACCGCGTCGTTGCCGCGGTCGCCGACCGCGTCGTCGCTTTCCGATGACGCGCGCACGTAGGTGCCGATGCCGCCGAAGAAGACGAGATCGACCGGCGCTTTGAGGATCGCCCTGACGACCTCGTCCGCCGTCGCCGTGACCGCGGTAAAGCCGAGCGCGGCGCGCGCCTCCGGCGAAAGCGCAATCTCCTTCAACGCGCGCGAAAACACGCCGCCGCCTTTGGAAATGAGCGAGCGGTCGTAGTCCTGCCAGCTCGAGCGCGGCAGATCGAACAGGCGCGCCCGCTCGCCGAAGCTTTTAGCCGGATCGGGAGCGGGGTCGATGAAGATGTCACGGTGGTCGAAGGCGGCGAGGAGCTTGATCGTGCGCGCCCGCAGCATGCCGTTGCCGAAGACGTCGCCCGACATGTCGCCGACGCCGACGACGGTGAACGGCGTCGCGCCGATATCGACGTCCATCTCGCGGAAGTGGCGCTTGACCGATTCCCAGGCGCCGCGGGCGGTGATGCCCATCTTCTTGTGGTCGTAGCCGGCCGAGCCGCCGGACGCGAACGCGTCGTCGAGCCAGAAATGGTGCTCGGCCGCGATGGCGTTGGCGAGGTCGGAGAAGGTCGCCGTGCCTTTGTCGGCGGCGACGACGAGATAGGGATCGTCGTCGTCATGGCGCACGACGTTGTCGGGCGCGATCACCTCCTTGTCGGCGAGATTGTCGGTGATGTCGAGCAAGGTTGAGATGAACAGCTTGTAGGCGTCCGTGCCCTCGGCCTGCGCCGCCTCGCGCGATCCGCCCTTGAGCAACAGCTTGGGCACGAACCCGCCCTTGGCGCCGACCGGAACGATGACTGCGTTCTTGACCTGTTGCGCCTTGGCCAGGCCGAGAATCTCGGTGCGAAAGTCCTGCGGCCGGTCCGACCAGCGGATGCCGCCGCGCGCGACCTTGCCGAAACGCAGGTGCACGCCTTCGACCCGGGGCGAATAAACGAAGATCTCGTAGAGCGGCCGCGGCAGCGGCACGGCGTCAAGGCGGCGGCTCGCAAACTTGATGGCGACGAGCTGCTTGGGGTGTCCGCTGGCGTCGATCTGGTAGAAATTGGTGCGGACCGCCCCTTGGATCGCATTGACGAAACGGCGCAAAATTCGGTCTTCATCGAGGCTTTGAACCTCTCGCAGCGCGGCTTCGATCGCGCCCGCGACCTCGGCCTCGCGCGCCTTGCGCGCGTCGGCGGAAATATCGAGACGCGGATCGAAGCGCGCGTTGAACAAACGCACGAGATCGGCGGCAATCGAGGCGTGCTTGACCAGCGTCGCCCACATATAGCCCTGGGAATAGGGCACGTGGATTTGCCGCAGAAAGCGTGAGATCGCGCGGATCAGCGCCACGTCGCGCCACGCCAGGGACGCCGCCAGCACGAGCGCGTTGTAGCCGTCGTTCTCGGCGCCGCCGCGCATCACCATCACGAAGGCGGTTTCGAGGGCGCGCTTGCTGGCCTCGAGCGCAGCCGCGCGGCTGTCGGCGCGCTCGAGGAACATGTCGTGGAACCAAACGTCCGCGCTGCCCTGCGCATCGTCTTCGGCGTGGCGAGCGATCCGATAGGTTCGCTCGTCCACGACCTTGAAGCCCATGTTCTCGATTACCGGGACGCGCTCGGACAACGGAATCGGCCGGTTGTAGCTCCACACCTTCAGCCCCACGCAGTCGCCGGGATCGGCGGCGCGACGGTGAAAATCGACGCCGAGCGGACGGCTCGGGGAGAGGCCTTCGATGATGCGGATGTCGCCGACGGCGGTGACGGGAGAATAATCCTCCTGATATCCCTCCGAGAAAGCGTCGCGGTAACGCCTGAACAGGACGCGCGCCCGCGCCGCGTCGTAGGCGCGCGCGAGCTCGTCGCCGAGCTCGTCGACCCAAGTGCGCACGATCGCCTCGATCGCGCGCTCGAGACCGGCGCGATCCGGATTGGGCGCCTCGCCCGGCGGAAGTCCGATGATGAAGTGGACGCGGACCAGCGGCCCCTCGAGGAAGAACGGATAGAAGGCGCTCACGCGGCCCTTGTAGGCGTCGGCGAGATAATCTCCGATCGCCTTGCGCACGCCGCTGCCGTAGCGCTCGCGCGGGACGTAAACGAGCACCGAGACGAAGCGATCGAAGCGGTCGCGCCGCGGCAAGGCCCGCACGCGCGGCCGCTCGTCGAGCTGCAGCACCGCCAGCGCGAAGTGATAGAGCGTGTCCTCGTCGAGTTGAAACAGCTCGTCGCGCGGGTAGTTCTCCAACACGTTGACCAGCGCCTTGCCGGAGTGTCCGTCCGGATCGAAGCCGGCGCGCACCAGCACCGCGTCGACCTTGCGCCGCAAGTACGGAATCGACCGGGTCGAGCGGGTATAGGCGGTGGACGTGAACAGACCGACGATGCGGAACTCGCCCACGAGCCTGCCGTCGCGATCGAAGCGCTTCACGCCCACATAGTCCATGTAGACGCGCCGGTGCACGCGCGAGCGCACCGCGGCCTTGGTGATGATGAGCAGCGTCGGCTGCTTGAGCAGCGCGCGCATCTGCGGCGTGATGACGAGCGGCTGATTCCAACGTTGCAGCACCCGCATGTCGCGCGAGCGTAAAATACCCAGGCCGGTCTCGAACACGGGCTCGAGCGCATCCTCACCGGCGGTGAATGTATAGTCGCGGATGCCGAGGAAGGTGAAATTGTTGTCCGCGAGCCATTCCAGGAACGCAACGGCCTCGGCGATCTCGGCCGCCGGCAATGGCGGCGGATTGGCCTTGAGCTCGGCGACCATGTCCGCCACGCGCGCGGTCATCGCCCGCCAGTCCTGAACGCAGAGGCGGACGTCGGCGAGCACGCGCTCGATCGCCTCGACGATCTCGGCGCGGCGCGCTTCCTCCTCGATACGCTCGATATGGATGTAGATGACGCTTTCGCGCAGCGCCCCGGCAGCGGGCTTCGCGCCCTTGAAGGCGGTGAGACGCCCCGCTGCGTCGCGCGCGACGCTCAGCACGGGATGCACGACGAAACGGACTTCGATCCCGCGGTCGGCGAGCTCGGCCAGCACCGAATCCACCAGGAACGGCATGTCGTCGTTGACGATCTCGAGCACCGAATCGTTGCGCAGCCGCTCGTGACCGGCCGGGTCGAAAGCTTCGAGACGGATCTTCGGCACGCCCGGCTTGCGCACGGCGAGCAACGACCACGCATTCGCGGCGAGCTCGGCGAGCTGGCGCGGGTCGTAGCGCATGAGGTCTTCGGGGACCGCGTAGGCGAACAGCGCGGCGACGAAGTCCTCCGGGACCTCGCGGTTTTCGCTGCGCAGGATGTTGCCCGCGGCCGCGATCAGCGCCGCTTCGGCGCGCTCTTCATCGGTGCCGGGAAGGTCGGCGGCTGCCATGGCGTTCTCCCTCGGCGCGCGCGCGCCGCGTCACGTGCGAGCCTTGGCGCGCGAGGATTGCTTGTCGCGACGAAGATCCGGCCTGCCGATCGCATCGCCCACCGTCAGATAGCCGTCGCGGGTCTGCGGCAACTTGCGGCCGAGGATGGAGGAGGCGACGAACGTGCGCAGCACCTGCGCGGTGCCGCCGGCGATCGTGAACATGCGCGCGTCGCGCAGATATCGCTCCAGCGGATTGTCGCGCGAATAGCCGGCGGCGCCCCAGATCTGCAAGGCGTCGTTCGTCACCTTGATTGCGGTGTCGGCGGCGAGAATCTTGGCGCGCGCCGCGAGCACCGCATCGGGGAAGCCGCCGGGCGGCGCGCTCAACGCCGCCTTCCAGATCAACGCGCGCGACGCCTCCAGCGCGATCGACATGTCGGCCAGCATCCATTGCAGCCCCTGGAACTCCGCGATCGGACGGCCGAACTGTTCGCGCCTGTTGGCGTAGGTCACGGCCTTCTCGTAAGCGCCTTGGGCAAGACCCAGCGCCACCGTCGCCGCACCCACCCGCTGACCGTTATAGGCATCCATCAGCTCGCCGAAACCGTGGCGCAGCCCGCGTGGCGGCTTAAGCAACATCTCGGCCGGCACTTCGAGATTGTCGAAGATCAGCTCGCTCTCCGGAATCCCGCGCAAGCCCAGCGCCGGCTCGCGCTTGCCGATGATCAATCCCTTGGGGGTGTTGAGCGGGGGATGGCGCACGAGGATGAATCCGCCGATGCCCTGCTCGGCGCCGCGCTCGTCGAACACGCGCGCAAAGACCAGGTGCAGCCGAGATATTCCGCCGCCCGTGATCCAATGCTTCCTGCCGTTGAGGATATAAACGTCGCCGCGCTTGTCCGCGCGCGTCGTCATCTCGGTCGCGGCGCTGCCCGCCTGCGGCTCGGTGATGCAGATCGCCGGCTTATCGCCGGATAGAACGAGCGCGGCCGCGAGCTTGCGCTGCGCGGGGGTGCCGTATTTGAGGATTGCGCCGATGGCGCCCATGTTGCTTTCGACCACGATGCGCGCCGACGCGCCGCAATGCTTGGCCATTTCCTCGATGACCAGCACCGCCTCGAGGTAGCCCAATCCCTGGCCGCCCAGCTCCTTCGCGATGGTCATGCCGAGCATTCCGGCGGCGCGCAGGCGCTCGACATGATCCCACGGGTAAGCTTCGGTGCGGTCGACTTCGGCGGCGCGCGGTGCCATGTGCGTCTCGGCGAGCGCGCGGGCGCGCGCTTGAAGCGCTTTCTGGGCGGGCGAGAGCTCGAAATCCATGGGCGTTCTCCCGGCCGGCGTTGGCGCGCGTGACGGAGCCATCGACCAACAGCTAACGTCGGCACCGCGGGCGGCTCGCTTTTGCCGCGAATGTCACCACAAATGGCGCGCGTGCGATAGCTGACCGACGCGAAAAAGAGTAGACAGCGCGCGAGAGGCCGAGAAGCGGATGCGTTCTGGAGGCCGCCGGTGAAGGACGTTCATGGCCTGACGATTTCGACCTCGTCCGCCGAGGCGGGCGCGGCGATGGAGCGCGCGCTTTCGAGCTTTCTCAAGTTTCGCCTCGATGCGCGGGAACATTTGTCGCGCTGCCTTGCGGCCGATCCGGAGTTCGGCCTGGCGCATTGTCTCAAGGGGTATTTCGCCATGCTGCTTTACAAGCAGGCGGGCGTGGCGCCGGCCGCGCAGTCGGCGCGGACCGCGCGGACGCTGGCGGCCAAGGCGACGGCACGCGAGCAGTCCCATGTGGAGGCGCTCGAAGCCTGGGTTGAAGGCAACCTCGACCGTACGCTCGCGATCTGGGAAACGATCCTCGCCGACCATCCGACCGACGCGCTGGCGCTGCGGCTCGCGCATTTGAAATATTTCTGGCTGGGGCGGCCCCGCGACATGGTTGCCTCCGTCGAGCGCGTTGCTCCGCGATGGGGCCGCGACTTGCCGGGCTGGGGTGCGGTGCTTTCCTGCCGTTGCTTTGCCCATGAGGAATGCGGCGACTACGCGACCGCCGAGGCGGCCGGCCGCGCGGCGGTCGCGCTCGATCCCGCCGACTTATGGGCCACGCACGCGGTCGCGCATATCATGGAGATGCAAGATCGGCACGACGAGGGCATTGCCTGGCTCGGCGAGCTCGAGCCACACTGGGCCGGCGCCAACAACCTGTTGCATCATCTGTGGTGGCATCGCGCGCTGTTTTATCTGGAGCGGCGCGAGTTCGACGTGGTTCTCGACCTCTACGATCGCCGTTTTCGCGACCTGAATTCGCCGTTGGCGCAACTGCAGCCCGACTTCCACATCGACATCCAGAATGCCGCATCGATGCTCTTCCGGCTGGAGCGCTATGACGTAGCCGTCGGCGATCGCTGGATCGAGCTTGCCGACAAGGCCGAAAAGCGGATCGGCGATTGCATGTCGCCGTTCACGCTGCCGCATTGGCTGATGGCGCTCGCCGCGACCGGCCGCGACGCGGCGGCCGAGCGCATGCTCGATGCCATGCGCGCGTTCAGCCGCGGCCGCGAAACCATCGCTGCGATCGTCGGCGACGTCGCGCTGCCCGTCGGCGAGGCGGTGCTGGCGCATCGGCGCGGTCAATATTCCCGCGCGGTCGACCTGATGCGGCCGGTGCTCGACGACATGCATCGCCTCGGCGGCAGCCACGCGCAACAGGACGTGCTCAACCAGCTCTTCCTCGACTCGGCGGTAAAGGCCGCTCGCGCGGACGACGTCCGGCTGATTCTCGCGCGCGTCGCGGACCGGCACGGCGCGCCGCAAACGCAGCGCGTCGGATACGCCGATGCGGCACGCCTGGTTTCTTCCTCTGGCAACGGCGGGTGACCGCCCGGCAACCTCGGTGCGCCAGGCGTCACCGAGTTGCTGGGCTCAAATCTCCACCAGCCTGTTCGGCAGCTCGTCGGGGTTGAGCGCGCCCGGCGGGAAGTGCTCGGCCAGCACCGCGCCGCACCGCTCGATCGCGGCGACGAAGCCGTCGCCTGGGCGGCCCTGCTTTATCCCCGCGATCAGCGCGCCGATCGCCGCCTCCCACACCTGCGGCGTCACCTTGGCGTTGATGCCCGCGTCCGCCACGATCTCGGCATAGCGCTCGGCCACCGCGGCATAGATCAACACGCCGGTGCGGTTCTCGGTGCGATCCAAGCCCTGGGCAAAGAACTGTTGCATGGCCTGGACGTGGGCGCGCTCGCGCTGGGTGCGGCGCGGCACGATGTGAAAGCGGATGCCCGGCAGCGAGAGCACAAGCGCCGCGGCAATGAACACGAGGAGTTGCACGAGATAGATGATCGAGGCCGGCCAAAGCGTGAGATAGATCAGCGGCGCAGGAACGACGAGCGCGATGGCGGCGGCCCACGCCAGCGGCACCAGGCGATAGTCGCTCGCATGCCGCGCGATGACGCAGAAGATTTCGCCCGAAGTCTTCGTTTCGGCTGCGCGGATGGCTTCGGCGACGCGCGCTTTGTCGGCCTGCGAGATCATCGCGCGCCTCACCAGCTTCCCGACGCGCCGCCGCCGCCGAACGAGCCCCCGCCGCCGGAGAATCCTCCGCCGCCGGAAAACCCGCCACCGCCAAAGCCCCCGCCGCCGGAAAAGCCGCCGGAGGACCCGGTCCACCAGGACGAACCGGATGACCAAGGGCTAGCCGACCTTCGGCGGCGGCGGCGGTTGTTCGCAGCGCTCGGCATCGCCCCGACGATCGTGATGAAAACCAGTGCGAACACCCCGAACGCCAGGATCATGATCAGGATCGTGCCCCAAGGCGGCGTCGGATCCGGCCGCCGCGCCGCGCGCTGCTTCCATTCCTCGGCGTCGCCGCTGAGCACGCTGATGATGTCGTCGACGCCGCGGCTGACGCCGCCGGGGATATCGTTGGCGCGAAAGCGCGGGATGATCGCGTTCTCGATGATGAGCTTGGAGACGGCGTCGGTGAGCGTGCCCTCGAGGCCGTAGCCCACCTCGATGCGCACCTTGCGCTCGCTTGGCACCACGATCAGCAGCACGCCGTTGTTGGTGTCCTTCTGCCCGATTCGCCAGCGGCGGCCGAGCTCGACGCCGAAGTCCTCGATCGAGGTCCCTTGCAACGATTTCAGGGTCACGACCACGAGCTGGTCGCTGGTCTTGGCTTCGAAGTCCGCGAGTTTTTGGGTGAGCGCCGCGCGCGTCGGCGGATCGAGGATATTGGCCTCGTCCACCACGCGGCCGCTGAGCGCGGGAAGGACGAGCGCAACCGCCGGGACGGCGGCGAGCCAAAGCAAAGCGCAGAAGAACAGCGCCAGGCTTGCGCGCGGGCGTCGTCGACCGTACGCCGAGTGACGACCTGCCTCAGCGGGACATGCCGCGCTCACGGCGCAACCATCAGAACTTCACCTGCGGCGGCCGCCTCACGTCTTCGGCGACCGTGAACGTCTCCATGGGCTTGTTGTTGCGGTAGAGGGTGGAGGCCCAAATCACGCCCGGGAACGTGCGCAGCTCCGTGTTGTACTGCCGCACCGCTTCGATGTAGTCGCGGCGGGCGACCGCGATGCGGTTCTCCGTGCCTTCGAGCTGCGACTGCAGCGCGAGGAAGTTCTGGTTCGATTTGAGATCGGGATAGCGCTCCGACACCGCGAGCAACCGCCCGAGCGCGCCGGTGAGTTGCGCCTGCGCCTCCTGGAAGCGCTTGAACGCTTCCGGATTGTTGACGATGTCCGGCGGAATCTGCAGCTGGACCTGGGTCGCGCGCGCGCGTGCGTTGGTCACCTCTTCCAGCACCTGCCGTTCCTGGGCGGCGTAGCCCTTCACGGTCTCGACCAGGTTGGGAATGAGATCGGCACGGCGCTGATATTGGTTGAGCACCTGCGACCATTGCGCCTTGGCGCTCTCCTCGTAGCTCGGAATGTTGTTGACGCCGCAGCCCGCGAGCAGCAGGCAAAGAGCTGCGACCGCCGCAGGAATGCG
>JAFAHL010000707.1 GCA_019237215.1 Hyphomicrobiales bacterium
CTCGTCGGCGAGGTCGAGAAGCGCGTGCTCGCCTTCGACGGCCTCAAGACCGTTTATACCCGCATCGGCGAGCAGCCGCGCGGCATGAGCGAGCTCACCGAGGACACCATCGGCGTCATCCTGTTCGAGTTCGCGGACTGGCGCAGCCGGCCGCCGGCGCACGAGATCATGGACGCCATCCGCGCCAAGACCGCCGATATTGCGGGCATCCTGATCGAGGTGACGGCGCCGCGCGCGGGCCCGCCGACCGGCAAACCGATCCAGGTGCAGCTCAGCGCGTTCGATCCCGCCGATCTGCCGGCGGCCGCCGGCAAGGTCGCGGCGATCCTTTCCGCGCGCAGCGACATCCGCGATCTCGATGACGGCCAGCCGCTTCCCGGCATCGACTGGAAGCTCGAGGTCGACAAGTCGGAGGCGGCGAAGTACGGCGCCGGCATCAACACCGTCGGCAGCGCCGTCCAACTCGTCACCAACGGCCTCAAGGCGACCGAATACCGGCCGGTCGACAGCGACAAGTCGGTGGACATCCTGGTGCGCTTTCCGCCCGAGCGCCGCAGCCTCGACCAGATCGACGACCTGCGCGTACAGACCCAGATGGGGCACGTGCCGATCGGCAACTTCGCGCAGCGCGTGCCGGCGCAGCGCGTCGGCTACATCAATCGCGTCAACAGCAGCCGGGTGATGACCGTCTCCGCCAACCTCGCCGAAGGCGTGCAGAGCGCCGCGGTGCAAGAGGAGATCGCGCGCGAGCTGGCGCAGACCGATCTCGGCGCCGGCGTGACGTTCAAGCTCAAGGGCGAGGACGAGGAACGCGCCAAGGCGTCGGCGTTCTTGCTCAAGGCGTTCGGCACCGCGATCTTCCTCATCTTCGCGATCCTGCTCGCGCAATTCAACAAGCTGACCTCGGTCGGCCTGGTGCTCACCGCCGTCGTGCTCTCGACCTTCGGCGTGCTGCTCGGGCTGTTGGTCATGGGGCAGCCCTTCGGCGTGGTGATGACCGGCATCGGCGTCATCGCCAACGCGGGCGTGATCGTGAACAATAATATCGTGCTAATCGATACCTATGATCGATTGCGGCGCGAAGGCGTGGCCGCCTACGACGCCATCATCGAGACCTGCCGCGAGCGCGCCCGTCCGGTCGTGCTCACCGCCGTGACCGCGATCCTGGGCGTGCTGCCGATCGCATTCGGCATGAACGTCGAATTCCTCTCGCGCGAGATCACGCTCGGCGCGCCGGCGACGCAGTGGTGGATCAATCTCTCCACCGCCATCGTGTTCGGGCTCGGCTTTGCGACCGTGCTCACGCTGATCGTCACGCCGGCGGCGCTGATGGCGCTCGCCAATCTGCGCGAGCGCCGCCTGCGCACCGTGGGAGCGTTGCGCGCCTGGCGCTGGCGGATGCCCGCGTTCGGGCGATCGTAAGATCCTCAAGCGGGCTCGCAGCAGGCTGCCGTCAACGACGCGAGCGCGTTCCCGGCGCGAGCGCGAGCCGCGCCGGTACGCCGCGTCGCATTTACCGCAGCCGGCGCAATATGCGACATTGGCGAGCAAGAGAGATCATCTCGCCCGCGACGCCGTCGTCGGCGCGGGCAAGGAGACGGCAATGTCGAGATATCCCGTTCTGGTCGCTGCGGCGGTTGCGCTGTTGGCGATGTCGCCGGCGCTCGGACAAGACCCGGCCGCCGACTATCCCAATCGTGCGGTGAAAATCATCGTCAGCGTGCCCGCCGGCGGCGGCGTCGATACCGTGACGAGAATTTTCGCCGCCGGCCTCCAGCAGCATCTGGGCCAGCCGTTCGTGATCGAGAATCGCGGCGGCGCCGGCGGCAATATCGGCGCCGAGACGGTCTATGCCGCCGAACCCGACGGCTACACGCTGCTCGCTTCGCAGCCCGCGCCGATCACCAGCAATATCGCCCTCTACAAGAAGCTCAATTTCGATCCGGCGGCGCTCGAGTCGGTCGTCGTCATGGCGAAATTTCCCAACGTGCTGCTGGTGCGCCAGGATTTTCCGGCGAAGACGGCGCAGGAATTCATCGCCTACGCAAAGGCCAATCCAGGCAAGATCACCTTCGCCTCGCAGGGACCGGGCACCTCCTCGCACTTGACCGCGGAGCTGTTCATGACGCTGACCGCAACCAAGATGTTGCACGTCCCCTATCGCGGCAGCGGTCCGGCGCTCAACGATCTCGTCGCCGGGCACGTCGATTTCATCTTCATGGAGCTTGCCTCGGCCTACAAACTGCACGAGGGCGGCAAGGCCAGGATTCTCGCGGTCGCCACCGACCATCGGATCGATGTCGTGCCGGATATTCCGACGCTGATCGAACTCGGCGTCCCGGGCTTTCTCTCGGATACCTGGAACGCCATCAGCGCGCCGCCCAAGACCCCGCCTGCGATCGTTTTGAAATTGAACCGGGCGGTCAACGCCATCCTCAACGAGGCGGCAACCAAGGCACGCTTCCGCGAGCTCCAGCTCAGCGCCGCCGGCGGCACCCCGCAGGACATGGCCAAGCTCAAGCACGAGGAGACCGAGCGCTGGACCAAGGTGATCCGCGAGGCCGGCATTGAGCCGGAGTGAGCGCGGCGGGAGCGTCAAGCGATAATGTCGGGGGTGAGCTGGTCCTCGATGTGGGAGATGCGGTCGCGCAGGTAGAGCTTGCGCTTCTTGAGCCGCTGAACCTGCAGCAGGTCGGACCCAGGCGAATGCTGCAAGGCGGAGATCGCGGCGTCGAGGTCGCGGTGCTCCTGCTGCAAGCGCGCCAGTTGCTCTCGCAACTCGCGTTCTTCGTCTTTGGTCATTGCCACCGCTGAAGCTTGGGCCGCCGCAAAAGCGCGCGCGCAGCACGCGCGGCTTTGCGTCCGAACGGGTTTCAAGTAGCGCGCTTTGCGGGCGCTGACCACCACCCACGTGGGGGACCGCCGAGCCGGCGCTTGGGCGCTAGTCTTGGGCCCTAGTCTTGGGCCCTAGTCTTGGGCCCTCGTCTTGGGCCCTGGTGACGCCGATACCCGGCCGACGGCAGGCAATCATGCACAACTGACCTCGGGCCATGCCGAGACCGCCACCCCGCAGCGCGCTGCCTCCAAAACCTTGAGAAAAGTATCCTTTTTTGGCTGTCCGCGTTCAAGCTCGCCCGATTGCGGCGGTATTGCTGCGTTGCACAAGCGGAACCCACTTCGAAAATGGGTCAAAACGGTGTACACTTTTAGGGTCAGGTAACAATCTGACTGAGGAGAACCCCCCAACATGTCCATACAAGCGCACCTTGCGGAGCTTGAGCGACGGCACCGGGCGTTGGAAGCGGAAATTGCCGAAGCCCGCTCGCATCCGTCGATCGACGATCTTCAGATCGTGGAGTTGAAGCGCCGCAAGT
>JAFAHL010000238.1 GCA_019237215.1 Hyphomicrobiales bacterium
CCTGGCGCTTGTCGTCAGCCGCCTGCTCGAACCCGGTTCCAAGCTCGCCGCCGCCCGCGCATTGTCGCCGGAGACTGCCAGCTCCAGCTTCGGCCAGCAGCTCGGCCTCGGCGTCGTTGATGAGGACGAGCTCTACACCGCGTTGGACTGGCTGGCGGTCCGTCAGCCGGCGATCGAGAGGGCGCTGGCCAGAGACCACCTCACCGGCGGCACTTTGGTGCTCTACGACGTCTCGTCGAGCTACATGGAAGGGCGCTGCTGCCCACTGGCCCAGTATGGCTACAACCGCGACCGCAAGCGCGGTAAGCTGCAGATCGTCTACGGTCTGCTCTGTGCCCCCAATGGCTGTCCGGTGGCGATCGAGGTGTTTGACGGCAGCACCGCGGATCCGATGACGCTGACCAGCCAGGTCACCAAGCTCAAGGAACGGTTTGCCCTCGACCACGTGGTGTTGGTCGTGGGTCTTCAGCCTACGGGCTTGTATGAGGCTCTCGATGTCAAGCCTGTTGTGGGTCGAGTTGAGGCGAATAGGTAGCATCGGTTATGGGATTCGCTTTGCGCGTGTCAGTCGCGGCCGTAACCGCGCGGCGGATCGATAGCTAATAGCTCGTTGAGGTCGAGCTCGGCGATGGCTTGCAGCTTTTCTGCAGTGCTGGATCCTTCGAGGTTGGCCGGCAGGCTGTCGAGCCAGGCGCGATATTCGTCTTGCAAAGCCAGTAGTGCTGTGACGGCTGTCGTCCAGCGCTGCGGCCGCGGCGGCAGCCGCCGTGGCGGCGCTATGGCATGGAGGTGGCCGCTGTCGCCGAGCTTGGCGCGGTGCCGCGCTTGCCGCTCGGCAACGGTCATGGGCCGGGCGCCGAGGAGGCGAGGCCTTGGCATGGCTGGTCAATTGTCAATCGTGACTGTCACGTTTCCGGCCGGGCGTTTGGACGAGGATCCGAGGGGAGCCCGCCACTGGCGCGGTTTCTCGCGCCACAAGCTTGTATTCGGTTGATCCGAGAGGATCGGGACCATGATGCAGCCATGCGCATCGACGGCAAAGCTCCGGGGCGGCGGGTCCATTCTTGACCGCGGCGCGAAGGCCATGTCCGTGGGTCGGCACACCACCACCTCGGTTCATCATCTGCGCTCCGTCATCACCGAGACAGTCGCAGAAACTCTATATATCGGTCCGTACGCCCGGCACTACGCCACAACCGGCCGGAGCACGACGCCCTGCGGGATCTCGCCGGTGGTCGCCAGCGCCACAGCGCGATCAGTAGCTTGCGGGCGAGGGCGAGGATCATCGTCTTGGGTGGTGGCGCGGCCGTCGGTGGTGCGCGCCTGGAACCATTTGACCAGGGCGCTCTCCTTCTGGAAGCGCTGAAACCGCCAAGCCAATTGCAGCATGCCGCGGCGCACCCGGGCATTGCCAGCCCGCGCCAAGCCCTTCTCGCGACGCCGCGCGCCACTCTCGTCGGGGGCTCCGGTCATTCCGCCATAGCGCGCCACCGCTCTGCGGTCGCGCAGGTTTCGCACCATCACCTCATGGACCAGCATGTCGGCGGTCTCGACGCCGATCCCGACGACGCGCGTGAGCAGCTTAAGCGTCGCCTGGGGAGTGTTCGCCGGCGGCTGGCGCAGCCGCTCCAAGCGCATCCGTTCGATCTGCTTGATCTGCTCCTTTATCAATTGCAGGCGAGCCATATCGCGACGCAGTTCGGCGATGGTGTTGGGTGGCGGCGCTGCTCCTTCCGGGGTGCACAATACTGCCAGACGGTCCGCCGCCCGGCGCAAATGCGGCTTGAAATCGCGGATGCCGAGGCGCGCCAGCGTGCTCTTCATGCGGTTGATGATGCGCGTGCGTTCGCCGACCAGCGTCTCGTGCTCGCGGCTTGGGCGCCGGGCATCCTCCGCCTCGAGCGTGGGGATCGCCGCCATTGTGCAGGGGCCGCGCTCGCCCCGCAGCCAGCCCAGGAAGGCGCGTTTCAACAACTCGCTATCCAGCCGGTCGGTCTTTGCTCGCCGGTGCTCGCGCGACACCGCTACGCTCGCCGCCTCGATACTACGCACCCGCAGCCAGCGGGCGAGCCAAAAGCCGTCGCGGCCGGCCTCGTAGGCAACCGCAATGCGAGCAACCGTCCGGCCGGCCTTTGTTGCCTCGTCGCACCAGCGCCGCAGCAGGCGCAGCAGCGCTTCCGCATCGGGCACCAGCTTCTTCAGTGGGTGGCGCTCGACACCGGGCACGATCGCACCGACCAGCCAGCTTCCCTGGCTCATCTCGATGACGGCAATCACCGTGCTATTCTGATCCAGAGCGGCGAGCGATCTGCTCAATGCCTGCCCCGGCGCAGGCCGGGGTCATTCGGCCGCGGCATGGGGCACCTCGTCGTTTGTTGCAGCGACGATTGTGCCTTCGGCTCGCCGCTCGCCCCATACCATCTCTATGCCGACGCCATCCTCGACCGTCTCGTCCACAACGCCTACCGCATCGATCTGGCCGGCGACAGCCTGCGCCGAAGACGCTCCGTCTCGGCCGCTCGGGCGGCCATCTAACGCCACCCGACAAACCACCCTATTCCGTTACGTAACGCTTCGGAGCAGACCCATGACCCGCAGAACCCTCGGCGACAGACTGATGACCAATGCCGAGCGACAAGCCCGCTATCGCACTGCCCGGGCGGCGGCACGGCCGGTGCTTCACTACTGGCGCACCACGGACCGCCGCAGCCGGGCCCAGCGCTGGCGCGATGCCGTCGCCGAACTCGTCGCCTTGCAGGCCGAATACGCGCAATAGTTCGGGGATTGCCCGACCCCTTGCACAACACTGCCACC
>JAFAHL010000323.1 GCA_019237215.1 Hyphomicrobiales bacterium
GAACTACGAGGCCATGAATGCCTTGAAGCTCGGCATGGAGAAGTCGGGCTTCCGCGGTCGCGAAGATACGATGAAGCTGATCGAGGCCCTGGAAGGGCTCGAGATGAAGGAAGGCGACGACTTCCCGCAGGGCGACAAGGTGCTGCGCAGGGAAGATCACCAGGCGTTCATCCGCGAATTCCTCTTCGACATGAAGGACGGCAAGTTCCATATCCTCGAGGTGGTTCCGAAGGAGAAGACGATCTTCCCGCCGGACTGCAAGTTCGTCGCAACCTAAGTGACGGCCGATCAGTCCATTGCTGCGGCCTTCCCGGCCGACGTGGTCCGGGAAGGCGCGGTGGCCCCTGTTCTGCGCACCGAGGGCTTGACCGTCCGCTTCGGCGGACTGACCGCGCTCGATAGCGTCGATTTCGAAATTCGGCGGGGCGAAATTCGCGCCATCATCGGGCCGAACGGGGCGGGCAAGAGCACCTTCTTCAACTGTCTCACCGGCGTCCTTCGCCCCACGGCGGGGCGAATTCTGTTCAACGGCGAGAATATCGCCGGGCTTCCCTCCAACCTCATCTCCCGGAAAGGCATCGCCCGCTCCTACCAGATCACCAACATCCTGCCCAACGCCACGACGCTCGAGAACGTCCGCATCGCCGCGCAGTCGCGCCGGCACGGCTGGAGCATGCTGAGGCACCACAGCGCTTACCTCGACATCATCGAAAAGGCCGAAGCGGTGCTCGAGGCTGTCGGGCTGCGAGCGAAGGCAGATGAGCTCGCCGCCAATCTCTCCCACGGCGAGCAGCGCAATCTCGAGATCGGCATTGCGCTCGCCACCGAGCCCGAGCTGCTCTGCCTCGACGAGCCGACCGCGGGCATGAGCGCAGCCGAGACCCATGACACCATGGAGCTGGTGCGCCGCATCGCGAAGGATCTCACGATCCTCATCGTCGAGCACGACATGCAGGTGGTGATGGCGCTGGCCCAGCGCATTACCGTGCTGCATTACGGCGACGTGCTGGCGGAGGGAACGCCGGCGGAGATCCAGCGCAACCCGCGGGTGCTGGAGGTCTACCTCAAGACATGAGCCCCGATCCCACGCCCATGGAGCCCCTCGTCGCGGTGGAGGACGTGCACACCTATTACGGCAAGAGTCACATCTTGCACGGGGTCTCGCTCCACGTCGACCGCGGGGAGGTCGTGGGCCTGCTCGGGCGCAACGGCGTCGGCAAGAGCACGACGCTCAAGACCATCATGGGCCTGGTCCATCCCAATCGGGGCAAAGTGCTGTTCGCCGGCAAGCCCATCACCGGCCTGCCGGCGCACAAATTGGCGCGGCTCGGAATAGGCTACGTCCCCGAGGATCGGCGGATTTTTCGCCTGTTGACGGTGATGGAGAATCTGCACACCGGCCTCGATCGCCACGGCGTGACCGAAGCGAGAAAGCAGGAGCTGCTCGACAAGGCCTTCACTTATTTCCCGGTGCTGGCCGAGCGGCGCAATCAGGCCGGCGGCACGCTGTCGGGAGGCGAGCAGCAGATGCTTGCCATCGCCCGCGCGATGATGCTCGAGCCCAAGATCATTCTGCTCGACGAGCCCACGGAAGGGCTGATGCCGCGCATGGTCTCGCAGATCCGAGAGATCATCGAGGTGCTGCACCGGGAGGGCGTGGCGATTCTGCTGGTGGAGCAGAACGTGCCGCTCACGCTGGACGCCAGTCAGCGCATCTACATCATGGAGAAAGGCGCGGTGCGGCATCACTGCGCGGCGTCCGAGCTCAAGGTCGACGACGCGCTCGTCCATCAGTATCTGGGAGTGTAGGCATGACGCCCGCGCTGGAGTTTCTCCAGGCCATTCCCTACGATCAGATCCTGATCCAGACGGTGAACGGCATCGTCACCGGCATGATCCTGGCGCTGATTGCCTCCGGCCTGACGCTGATCTTCGGCATCATGGACGTGGTCAACTTCGCCCATGGCGAGCTGTTCATGTTCGGCGCCTATATGGGCGTGGTCGTGCTGGCGGCGACCGGCAGTTTCTGGCTTGCGCTCCTGCTCGCCACGCTGATCGTGGCGCTGATC
>JAFAHL010000516.1 GCA_019237215.1 Hyphomicrobiales bacterium
GCATGCTCAAATCGTACTTTCAACGATTGTTCGCGGACCCTAAAGGCACGGCCGCTTTGGTCCGGCGACTGCTGCTGGAGCAGGCCGCTGGCCAATGGCGACGCTATGCGCTCGCATTCGCCCTGATGGCGATTGCCGCGGCGAGCACCGCGCTCGGCGCCTATCTGATCGGCGACGTGATCAATCAGGCCTACGTCCACAAGAACCTTCCAGGCATCATCATGCTCGCCCTCGTGACCGCCGTGATCTTCATGATCAAGGGAATGGCCACCTATGGGCAGGCCGTCGCGCTCGCGCGCATCGGCAACAGAATCATCGCCGATAATCAGCGACGGATGTTCGCGAAGCTGCTTTCGCATAACGTCGGTTTCTTTGCTGACCGCCACAGCTCCGAGTTCATGGCGCGGCTCACCACCGGCGCCGCGGCGGCGAGCCACGTGCTCAACCTGTTCATTACGTCGATCGGGCGCGATCTCCTTTCACTCATCGGCCTTGCCGCGGTCATGGCCGTGCAAGATCCCGTGCTGTCCATGCTCAGCATCGTCGTGGTGCCGCCGGCGATGCTGATTCTGCGCAAGATGATCCGCCGCATCAAGATGATTGCGCATGATCAGTTCACCGGCAGCGCACGCGTTCTGGAAACGTTGCAGGAGAGCCTGCAGGGCATGCGCATTCTCAAGGCGTTCACGCTGGAAGAGGACATGCGCGCCCGCTTCGACGCTCGTGTTGCCGACCTCGAGAACGAATCGAACAAATGGGCGCGCGTCGCCTACCGCTCGGGCCCGTTGATGGAGGCGCTCGGCGGATTCGCGATCGCCGGCGCGCTGGTCTACGGCGGCTTCCGCGTGATCGAGACCGGCGCGACCCCGGGCCAATTCTTCTCGTTTCTCGCAGCCTTCATGCTGGCGTATGAGCCGGCCAAGCGCCTCGCCCGGCTCAATATCGACCTCAACAGCGGGCTGGTCGGGGTGCGCATCCTGTTCGACGTCATCGACCATCCCCCGACCGAATCGAGCGACGAAGGCAAGCCACCGCTGAAGCTTTCGAAGGCGCGCCTCGAATTCGCGAACGTCCAATTCGCGTATCGGCCGGGCGAGAAGGTGATCAGGAATCTGTCCTTCGTGGCCGAGCCTGGCAACGTCACCGCCTTGGTTGGCCCTTCCGGCGGCGGCAAATCGACAATTCTCAATTTGATCCTGCGCTTCTATGACTTCGACAGTGGCGCCATCATCATCGACGGACAGGACATCGCGGCGGTGTCGCGCCGCTCGCTGCGCAGTCAGGTCGCCTATGTCGGGCAGGATGTTTTCTTGTTTCGGGGCTCGGTGCGCGAGAATATCGCGCTCGGACGGCTGGGCGCGAGCGAGGCCGAGATCGTCGCCGCCGCCAAAGCTGCTTATGCGCACGATTTCATCACGGCATTTCCCCGCGGGTACGACACACAAGTCGGCGAGCACGGCTTGCAAGTCGCCGGCGGCGAGCGCCAGCGCATCGCCATCGCACGCGCTTTGCTCAAGGACGCGCCGATCATCTTGCTCGACGAGGCGACGGCTTCGCTCGATTCTGAATCCGAGCGGCAGGTTCAGGGCGCGATCGAGCACCTGTGCGAGGGACGAACGACGATCGTGATCGCGCATCGCCTGCATACCGTCGTCGATGCCGATCGCATCTTCGTCATCGAGGATGGGACGGTCGTCGAAGCAGGGCGTCACGACGAGCTGCTGCGCAAGGGCGGACGCTACACCTCGTTCTACCGCCTGCAGCTGCGCGAGCAGGAACCGAGCCCGCCGGTCGCCATCGCATCCTCGGCTTGAATTCCCGACACTTGGAAGAGCGAACATGAGCGCCAATGCCAACAGCTACGTCATCACGCCGCCGGCCCAGGCTGCCATCGCGGTGGCCGGCACCGACAAGATGTTTCCCGTGCGCCGCATATGGTGCGTCGGCCGCAATTACGAAGAACACATCCGCGAGATGGGGCACGACGTGCGCGATCCGCCGTTCTTCTTCTCCAAGCCCGCCGACGCCATCGTGGCGGATGGCGGAAACGTGCCTTATCCCCCGCTTACCAAGGACATGCATCACGAGGTCGAGCTGGTGGTGGCGCTCAAGTCCGGCGGGCGCAACATCCCGTTCGATAAGGCGCTCGACTGCATCTACGGCTACGGCGTGGGCATCGATCTTACGCGGCGCGATCTGCAGATCGCCTCGCGGGACATGAAGCGGCCGTGGGAGATCGGCAAGGCATTCGATGCCTCCGCGCCCTGCGGGCCGCTGCAGCCCGCCGGCAAGATCGGTCATCCGAGCAAAGGTCGCATCGCGCTCAAGGCCAACGGCAAGCTGCGGCAGGAGGGCGATCTGACGCAGATGATCTGGAACGTGCCGGAGGTCATCGGCAAGCTCTCGGAAATGGTCGCGCTCGCGGCCGGAGACATCATCATGACCGGAACGCCGTCGGGCGTGGCCGCCACGGTCCCGGGCGACAAGCTCGAATGCGAAATCGAGGGCGTGGGCAGATTGACGGTGGCGATCGGCCCGCCGGAGCCGCCGTCGCTTCATAGTCCGAGATAGGCGCGCCGCACGCGCTCATCGGCCAGCAGCGCCTCGCCTGCGCCGGAGAGCGTGATGCGTCCATTCTCGAGCACATAGGCCTGCGCCGCGAGCTTGAGCGACACCGCAACATTCTGCTCGACCAGCACGCAGGTGAGGCCTTCGCGGTTGAGGTCGCGGATCGTGCGCAGCAGGTGCTGCACGAGGGCCGGCGCCAAGCCCAGCGACGGCTCGTCGAACATGACGAGTTCCGGCGCGCCCATGAGGCAGCGGCCGATCGCCAGCATCTGCTGCTCGCCGCCCGAGAGCGTGCCGGCGGCCTGGCGCAAGCGCTCAGCCAGCACGGGAAACAACGCGAACACCCGTTCGAGATTTCTCACGCGGCTGCCCCGTGCGCGCGGGAGCATCGCGCCCACGTCGAGATTCTCCGCGACCGAGAGGGTCGGAAAGACCTGCCGGCCCTCCGCCACCTGGCCGATGCCGAGATTGCAGACCCGATGGCTTTCCCACCCACCGATCTCGATATCGCGGAAGGCGATGCGCCCACGCGCCGGACGGTGCATGCCGGCGATGGTGCGAATGAGCGAGGTCTTGCCGGCTCCGTTCGCCCCGACGATGGCAACGACCGCCCCCTCGCCGATCTCGAGCGACACGTCGTCAAGCGCCTGCGCGTCGCCGTGAAAGACATCGAGGTTGTCGACGCGCAGCATCAGTCGACCGCCTCCGCGCCGAGATAGGACTGCACCACCGCGGGTTCGCGCACGACGGCCTCGGGCGCGCCCTCCGCGATGGCCGCGCCGTGATGCAGCACCAGCACGCGGGTGGCGAGCGCCATCACCGCGCGCATGACGTGTTCGATCAGCAGGATGGTAAGCCCGGCCTCGCGGTTGAGCGTGGTGAGGACGGAAACCATGCGGTCGGTCTCGGCCGGCCGCAGCCCCGCCATCACTTCGTCGAGCAGCAAAAGCTTCGGGTCGGTGGCGAGCGCGCGCGCAACTTCGAGGCGCTTGCGATCCGGCAGCGTCAGCGCCGAGGCCGGCTGGTGACGCTTGCCGAACAGATCGAGCTGTTTGAGCACCTCGTGCGCGCGCCGGCGCGCCAGCGCGGGATCGTGCCGATGTAGCATCGCACCGATGGCGACATTGTCTTCGACCGAAAGCGCGGGGAACGGTCGCACCAACTGGAACGTGCGGCCGATGCCGCGGCGGCAGATCTCGTCGGGCGTAAGTCCGTCGATGCGCTCACCGGCGAAGGTGATGGAGCCGCGATCGGGCGCCGACATGCCGGCGATGATGTTGAACAGCGTAGTCTTGCCGGCACCGTTCGGGCCGATCACCGCGAAGATCGAGCCCTGCGCCACGCGAAAGCTCACATTGTCGACCGCAAGCAGGCCGCGAAAGCGCTTGCTGACCGCGTCGATCGACAGAAGCGCGCTCATGATCGCCGCACTGTCACGCCGAGCTTGCCGGCGAGCCATGGCCACACGCCTTCCGGCAGCGCCATCACGACCACGAGCAGGCAGAGTCCGTAAAAGACTTGCTTGGCGCCGGGTGCGTCGAGGCCGAGCGCGGTCAAGATTTCCTGCATGCTCTCGGACAGGCCGGTCAGCAGAAACGCGCCGATGAGCGGGCCGAACAAGGTACCGATGCCGCCGATGATCGGTCCCAGGATCAGCTCGATCGAGCGCGAAATGTGAAACACCTGCTCCGGAAACAGATTGTTGTAATAGAACGCGAAGAACACGCCGGCGACGGCGGTCATCCCGGCGGATATGACGACCGCGTACATCTTGTAGCGAAACGTGTTGATGCCGAGCGAGCGCGCGGCAACCTCGTCCTCGCGGATCGCCTGCCAGTAATAGCCGACGCGACTCCTGAGCAGAACGTGGCAAAGCCCGAATGCCGCGACGGTAAGCGCGAGCATCACATAGTAGAACATCGTCGGATTGCCGCGCAGGTTCCAAAGATCGTTGCGGGTATAGTT
>JAFAHL010000474.1 GCA_019237215.1 Hyphomicrobiales bacterium
CCGATGAGGACCGAGGTCAATGCCTCGGCGGCGATGGAATTGGCGAGCGGTCCGCCGTCGATACCCCGCGTGCCCGCCGCATTCGCCAAGTCGATCACGATCGCGCGCGCGTCTTTGTCGTCTCCAAACACGAGCACGTCGCAATCGATGCTTTCGCCGGATTTGAGCTTGGACGCGCTGACATTGTGGAACGCGGACTGCACGCGGGCTGCTCCGGCAAGCAGTCGCTGCGCGCGCAGGGCGGCCGAGCCGTCGGGCGGCAGCTTCACGACGGACACTTTCGGGGGGACGAGCGGGACGACGGTGTCGACCACGATCTTGCCCGTGACCGCCGGCTTGATCTCATTCACGATGGCTTCGTGGTTCGCGTACGGGACAGCGATGACCACGATGTCGGCCTTCGCGGCGGCCGTGCGATTGTCTTCGCCGCTGACGGCAGAACCGTGATGGTCGTTCATCTCCCGGGCGGCGGCCTCGGCTTTCTCTTTGGATCGCGACCCCAGCACGATCGGATAACCGGCCGCCGCCCAGCGTTTTGCAAGCGCTGAACCGAGGTCTCCGGTCCCTCCGATAACCGCTATGGTGGGCCGTCCCTGCAACAACCTCTCCTAGGATGTGCGCTTGCCGCTCCCGTGCAGCAGATTTTTTCGGCGAGCGCCACGCGTGTCATCTGCGGCGCGGCGTCCGCTTACCGACGATCGACGCCGCACCAGTCGCAGATGCTGAGCGCGACAACCTTGATCGCGGTCAGATAATCAGCGATGGAAACGTACTCGTCGTCGGCATGCATGACCGCCGTCGAGCCTGGTCCGAAAATCACCGTTGGGGTGTTCGCATAGCGGTTGAGAAACCGCGTATCCGCCGCGCCCTGGCGGCCGCTGATCTCGGGGTCGCGGCCGGTCACCTCCTTGTAGTTCTTGGAGACGGTTTTAACGATGGGATGATCCCTCGGGATTTCGGACGCCTGCGCGTCGTAACCCACGAAGCGCACCTTCGGAGGATTGAGCATCATCCAAGGATCCTCGGCCGCCGCCCGCGCCACCTGTTCCACGAGGCTCTGCTTCACGCCTTCATGATCCTCTCCCGGAACCGTGCCGATGCTGCCCTTCAGAAGGCAGTTGGCGGGGAATGCACTCGGATAATTGCCCGCGGAGAAGCTGCCGATAATGCAAGGAAGCGTATCGAGAGGGTTGGGATAGAGTGGGTGCGTGACCGTCGCGACCCGCTTTGCCTCGAGATCAGCGACCGCCTTCGTGATCTTGTTGCCGAGCTCAATTCCGCTGATGCCCTCGTAGCGCTTTTGAATTCCGGCAGGTTTGCCGTGGATTTCGATCTCGAACCAGATGCGGCCGATGCATGCAGGTTGAACCGCCAGGTCGCTGGTCTCGCCGGAAATGCCGGCGTCAGCTTTGTAGCCGCGAACCACCGTATCCAACGTGCCGTGGCCGCTGACTTCTTCATCGACGACGATATTGATGTAAACGTCGCCCTTAGGCTTGAGACCGGCGGCCAGGAGTGATTCCACTGCCATGATGTGGCTGGCGACACCGCTCTTCATGTCGGCGGAACCCCGGCCATAGATGCGGCCGTTCTTGATGGTGGCGGACCAGGGGTTGTCGCTCCAGCCCTCGCCACCGCCAACCGGGATGACATCGGTATGCCCATTCAAGAGCAATGAGCGCCCCCCGCCCGAGCCCTTCAACGTTGCGACGATGTTCGGGCGTCCTTCATAGCCTCTGTCCACGGGTCGGTAGGCGGGATGTTTCTTCAGCGCTTCCCAATCCGTTTCCCACGTGTCGACATCGAGGCCGATCTTCGTCATGTAATCCGCGAGAAACTTCTGGATCTTCGCTTCGTCCCCGGTCACGCTGGGAATGGCAATCATCTGCTGCAGAAACGAGATCGCTTTTTCGCGACCGTCGTCGATCTTTTGCAGAAGCGTTTGGCCGATACTCGCACTCATTTGAGGTCCCCGAAAAACCGGTGGGCAGGAGCGTCATTAAGCGGCGATCTTACCTCAGTCAATCCACGTTCATCCACGTCGTCGCCTCCCGAGCGCCAAGCCGCCGGCGATGAAATTTCACGCTCGAGTGCCGACGCCGCAGCGTCGCAATCGCAGCGGGCAGAACTTTTCATGATCGACCCCGCTCCGCGATGGCTCGCACGATGCGGTGTGGCGTGATCGGCGACACCAGCAACTCGGCGCCGAGCGGGCGGAGCGCATCATTCACCGCGTTGGCGATGGCTGCGGGCGGCGCGATGGCGCCGCCTTCGCCGATGCCCTTGACCCCGAATTCCGTGTAGGGGGCGAGCGTCTCCATATGATCAAGCACCGGAGCGGGCACTTCGGTCGATCCCGGCAGGAGATAGTCCGCTAGAGTGGAGGCGAGCGGCTGCCCCGAAGGATCGAACGGCATCTCCTCATAGAGCGCCGTGCCGATGCCTTGCGCGAAGCCGCCGTAAATTTGCCCGTCCACGATCATGGGATTCACCAGCTTGCCGCCGTCCTCGACGATGACGTAGCCCAGGATTTCCACGTCCCCGATTTCCGGATCGACCGCCACCAAGGCGGCATGGGTGGCGTAGCTGAAGGTTCCGCTGTCGCGCGTCGGCTTATAACCGGTCGTGGCCTCGAGACCGCCGGGATCGACGTCAGCCGGGAGATCCTGGGGCCGCAGGTACCAGGCGCGCGCAATCTCCGCCAAACTGACAGCCCCGTGCGGGCCGAGGGCCTGACCGCCGCGGATGAAGACCTGCGCGGGATCCGTCTGCAGCAGCCGTCCAGCGATGCTGGCGGCGCGCTTGGCGATTTCCCGGCAAGCCGTCGCCACCGCGCCGCCGGCCATCACCATCGCGCGCGAGCCCCAGGTGCCGGTCGAATAGGGGGTCAGCGCGGTGTCACCGAGCACGGTTCTGATCTTGGCGATCTCGATCCCGAGGATTTCGTGGGCAACTTGGGCCAGCGTCGTTTCGAGGCCCTGTCCGTGCGAGTGCACGCCGACGCGCAACTCCAAGCCGCCATCGGGCGTCAGGCGCGCGGTTGCCTGTTCATACCCGGGTACCATGGGGATCCCCCAGCCGTAATACACCGACGTGCCGTGCGCGGCCTGCTCGCAATAGGTCGCAAGACCGACGCCGACCAAGCGTCCGTCCGGCTCGCCGCATTTCTGACGGTCTCTGATCCGCGCGACATCGATCGCCGCCACGGCGCGGCGCAACGATTCGGGATAGTCACCGCTGTCGAAATGCTTGTTGGTGATGTTGTCGAACGGCATCTGCTCGGGCCGCACGAGATTTCTTCTGCGAACTTCGTGCGGCTCGATGCCGGCCTCGCGCGCAACCGCGTCGAGGATGAGCTCAATGGCGAAACAGACGCCGGTGCGCGCCACGCCGCGATACGGCAGGATCGGGCACTTGTTGGTTGCGACCGAAAACGTGCGACAGCGGTAAGCGGGAAAATCGTACGGCCCCGGCAGGATGCTCGCCACCTGCGCGGCTTCCAGGCAGGCGGAGAACGGATATGAGGAATAGGCGCCGGAATCGACGGCGGCTTCGCAATCGATTCCGCGCAGGCGGCCGTCGCGCTCGGCGTAGGCGGTGATGCGGTAATGGTGCTCGCGGCAATTGGCGCCGGCAATGAGATGTTCGCGACGATCCTCGATCCAGCGCACCGGATGGCCGCAATGCATGGCCAGCCAGCCGAGACAAATCTCCTCCGGCAGCAGGATGCCCTTATAGCCAAATCCGCCGCCAACGTCCGGCGCAATGATGCGGACCTCTCCCTCTTCAAGGCCGAGGCACTCGGACAGCCCGGTACGCACGATGTGCGGCATCTGACACGCCGAGTAGACCGTCAATTGCTCGAGCCGCGTGTCCCAGAAGGCAACGACGCCACGCCCTTCGATCGGCGCCATGCATTGCCGAGCGGTGCGGATCTCGCGCGAGACCCTGATCGGCGCGTCGAACGCTTTGGCGATATCAATATCGAGGAAAGTCTCGAGAAAGACGTTGTCGGGCCAATGCTCGTGGACCAGCGCGGCGTCGGCCTTGCGCGCTTCCAGCATGTCGTAAACGGCCGGCAATTCCTCGAGCTCGAGCGTCACCGACGCGGCAAGGTCCTCGGCGTGCGCCCGCGTCGCGGCGATGCACATGGCGACCAACTCGCCGACATGGCGAACCTTGTCGGTGGCGAGCGGCGGCTGCTCCGACACCTTGAAGCCGCGCAGACCCGACACCGCGCGGATCGGCTTCACGCCGACGAGATCGGCCGCCGTGGACGTGCTGTCGCGCTGATCGGACGGGATGGAAATGCCGCGAATGCGGGCGTGCGCGAGGGGGCTGCGGACGAAGGCGACGTCTTTCATTGCCGGCAACCGAATGTCGGCAACGAACTGCCCGCGACCGCGCACGAGGCGATCATCTTCCTTTCTGCCGAGGCGAGCTCCAACACCTTGCGAGGACATTGCGCTTGCTGCCGCGGTCGAGGTCTTCACTTCGGCGTCGCCGCCATGGCGGTCCCGGGCGCCGGCGCGGCTTTCGTCGAGGCTGGAGCGGAGGTGGAATGGGCGAGCAGATCGATGTGCAGCCGCACGACCTCGCTGCGATAGGTAATGTCGGCCACGTAGATCGCGATGCCGCTGCCATCGATGACGACGCAGCGGCATTCGGCCGTCGGCGCGCCGAGCGCGATCTTCAACAAGTCGGCACCCTGCACGCTCGCGCCGCCGATCACGATCGTCTGATAGGCATGCAGCACTTCGATGTCGGTGAAGCTCGCGAGAATCGCCAGCGCGGGGCGTGTCAGAAAGGTCTCGGGATCGCGATCGAACACCGCACGGGCAAGGTGCACATTGACGATCCCATAGGGCTCGCCGTCCTTGTATTGCAGGCTGCGGATGAACCGGTATTCGGGAGCGAGAGCGCCTTCCCCCTCGTGTAGCTCCGGATACGCAGGCGGATGATCGGCCTTGATCCGTTTCGGAACATTGTCCTTGATCGAGTCGATCAGGATGGCCCAGTCGGTGGCGAGCTCGAGCCAGTGCCGGCTCGGGGGCTTTTGCGCCACGAACGTGCCGCGGCCCTGATGGCAATGCAGCAAGCCTTCTTGGCGCAGGATATCGACGGCCTGGCGGACCGTGACGCGCGCCACTTCGAACTCGCGCTCGAGCTCGACCAGAGTGGAGATTTTCTGCCCGGGCTGCCATTGCCGTCGTTCGATGCGTTGACGCATCACCGCGGCGACCTGGATATAGAGCGGAACGCGGCTGCGGTCATAGGCCTTCAAGAGCTTGGACATGATCGGTGCCATCAGGTGGTTCGGACGTGAACACGAAGCGTTCTATGCGATGCGAGCGGGTCGATATCGATCGCACGCACGACAGCACGGTGAAACGAGGCCATGGCCGGCTGCAATCGGCGCATCGAACGGTACCTAAACGCGCTCGCTTGTATCATCGGCGAAACTTGCCCAACAATCGCACGAACGCGTTCTTCACGCGGGCGACCATGACGGCGCGGAGCAACGGGCCAGCGGGTGTCGGGGCCGCCGTCGATACGGAAACCCCGACGCCCGACGGCCCGCCGTGGCGCGAGCCCACCGGACCAAGCCTCCTTGGCTCCGCCGCCGACGCGGCGAGAGCGCCGGCGCGACGCTCGTCCAACACGCGGCGAATGGCGCGCACGATGCCGACATATCCGGTGCAGCGGCATAGGTTGCCGCTCAGCTCGAGGCGGATGCGCCGCTCGTCGGCAGCGGGGAGACGGCTGACGATGTCGCGCGCCGTGATCAGCATTCCCGGCGTGCAGAATCCGCATTGCAAACCGTGCTCGGCCGTGAACGCCTGCCGCAACGCGGCCATGACGGGATCGTCCTCCAGCCCTTCGATGGTCGTGATCTGTGCGCCCTCGCAAAGGACCGCATAGGTGATGCAGGATCGCGCCGGCTGACCGTCGATCAGCAGCGTGCACGCACCGCACGCGCCCTGCTCGCAGCGCAGATGCGTGCCGGTCAAACCGAGCCGTTCACGCAACAGGTCGGCGAGGTGCATGCGCGGCTCTACCGTCTCGATGACGGGGATGCCGTTTACGGTGAGGCCTACGGCTCTCATTTGGTCATCGCCGAAGCCGCCGCCCGCGCCAGGGCGGTGATGTGAAGGCGCGCGGGCGTGGTCAGTCCGGCGCGACCCAGCAATTCATTGGCAGCGCTTTCGTCGAGACGGACGGCGGCTCCCGGCCGCGGAATCCCTCCCAATATCGTGCGCGCGTCATCGACGACGACGGGCCGCCCGTCCGTCGCCCCGATGGCCGCTCTGAAGCGGTCGCGCTCGCAATCGAACAATACTGCGCCGCTCGCCAGGGCGAACTCCCCCGCCTTGCGGCACACCTTGTAATAGCCGCAGCGCGCCGCGCGAGAGGGACGTGGAATGCGGATGGCTTGCAGCAGTTCTCCCGGTTCGAGCATGACCTCGAAAGCGCCGGTCACGAATTGGTCGATCGATACGCGGCGGGCGCGCCGGCCGTCGCTAACAATGCATTCGGCGGCCAGCGCGCACAGCGTTGGCAGCCAATCGCCCGCCGGGTCGGCATGACAAATACTGCCCCCGATCGTGCCGCGGTTGCGCACCGCGCGATAGGCGACACCGCCGGCCACAGAGGCGAGAATCGGCAGTTCCTCGACGCGCACACGTCCATCCTCGATGTCGGAGATGGTCACGCAGGCGCCGACAACGACTCCATCCGCGTCTTCTTCGATGTAGGTCAATTCAGGAATGGCAGTGATGTCCACCAAGATGCTCGGCTGTACCAGACGCAGGTTCAACATCGGACCGAGCGACTGACCGCCGGCAACCACCCTTGCCGTGCCGGCCGCTTGGCGGAGAATTGTCGCGGCCTCGGCGAGACTCGTTGCGCGCGCAAACTCGAAGTTGGTCGGCTTCATGGTCGCCGCCTCTCGCGTGACTTCGCACCGACGGCAATTGCATCGAGAGCACGCTCGGGCGTGAGCGGCAAATCCCGCGCTTCGGCCCCGACAGTCGACGCCAAGGGCTGGCCTTGCGCATCGAACGACACCGCTTTCATGGCCAAACTCTAGCTAGCGGCGGACAACAGCGGACCGGCACCGACACGGCGCCGAGCGACGCGCGTAGCGCGGGTTCGATGCCCAAAGAAGGAGCTTGCAAGCGCGGCCAAGCGAGGTCATCTTGAGAGTGCCGGTTATTAGTATGATAGTATGATGGGGCTGTGAAGGTCTCCGCGCCAACTCGGCACAGAAATCGCCCAACCTCGGCGTGCGCGGTTTCGCACCGACATTATGGCTGCCGACAGCGGGATTGAGGAGAACCATTCGATGCGCTCGGCAGTCGCCTCGTCGGCGCCGGCGCGAGCTCCCGGCCGCGCCCGCGACGACGGCGCAGCGATCGTGCGTATCGCAGCTCTCAAGAAGACCTTCGGCGACCTCGAAGCGATCCGCCAGCTTTCGTTCAACGTCGGCGATGGGGAGTTTCTAAGCGTGTTGGGTCCGAGCGGTTGCGGCAAGAGCACATTGCTTATGATGGTAGCCGGACTGATCGATCCCACTGCGGGCGAGATTCGAATCCAAGGCGCGAAGGTGACTGGGCCTCGGCGGGAAATCGGCGTGGTCTTCCAGAGCCCGGTTCTGTTGCCCTGGCGCACGGTGTTGCAAAACGTGCTCTTTCCCATCGAGCTGTTGAAGTTGCCGCGTCCGCACTACCGGCGGCGAGCGATGGAACTTCTGCGCATGGCGAAAATCGACGAATTTGCCGGCGTGTTGCCGCGTCAGTTGTCGGGCGGCATGCGCCAGCGCGTGGCGATTTGTCGCGCGCTCGTGCACGATCCCAATATCTTGCTGATGGACGAGCCATTCAGCGCGCTGGATGCAATCACGCGCGACGAAATGGCGGTCGAACTCCAACGTATCTGGCAGGCCAATCGGAAAACCGTGATTTTCGTCACCCACAGCATCCGCGAAGCGGCGTTCCTCTCCGACCGCGTCGTGGTCATGGGGCGTCGGCCGGCGACGATCATCGACGAACTGGCAATCGAGCTTCCGCGGCCGCGCCCTATTGCCGTGACCGAGGACGAAACGTTCAATCGCTTGGTTCGCCATCTCCGCAAGGCGATCGAGGCGAGCCATGCGGAATAACGTCGGCAAATACGCGGCCACCATCGCCTGGCCGGTCCTCGTCACGACGCTCATCCTCTTGGCTTGGGAGATCAGCGTCAGAATGTTGGGTATCCGCAGCATCATACTGCCGCCGCCATCGGCGGTCGTCGAAACGATGGCACAGCGCCATGATCTCCTGCTTGCGCATTTGTGGCCCTCGCTTTATCTGACCGTGCTCGGATTTCTGCTCTCCGTCATTGGCGGCATCTTCGTCGCCGTGTTGATCACCTACTCCGCCATCGTTCGAAAAGGCTTCTATCCGGTCATCGTCGTCTCGCAGGTCATCCCAAAAATCTCCATCGCGCCCCTGTTCATCGTGTGGTTCGGGACCGGAACTATGCCCAGCCTGCTGCTGGCCTTCCTCGTCGCGTTCTTTCCGATGACGATCAACGCGGCCATGGGCTTCGAATCGATCGACGAGGATATTCACCGCATGGCGCGCACCTTCATGGGCACGCGCTGGCAGATCTTCTGGAAGATCCGCATGCCCAACGCATTGCCATATATCTTCGGCGGCATGAAGATTTCCATCACGTTGGCCATCATCGGCGTCATCGTGTCGGAGTTCGTCGCGTCCCAGGAAGGCATCGGCTATTTGATCAAGCTTGCCGGCGGCCTGTTGGATACCCCGCTGATGCTGGCGGCGATCGTCGCGCTGAGCATCAGCGGGCTCGCCCTCTATGGGATCATCGTGGCCGCGGAAAGCTGGGCGGTCTATTGGCAGCCGCCACCCGAGGCGGTCGGGGTCGGAGGCGGATGATGCGCTGCAGTTGAGCGCATGAACGAAACGGAGGCTGACCGTTCGGTGAAAGACCCGACGTCGCCCCGTATGCTCATCGACCCTCGGCTTCACCAACGACTGGCGGGCTAAAGCTTGATACCGGCGGCCGCCAAAATAGACCGTGCCCGCGCGCGCTGCTCATCCGGGATCGTCAGACGTTCGGCGAAATCGCGTCCGGTCGGGCGAGTGGCATCGATGCCCATCTTGGTCAGCGTGAAGGTCTCCGGGTCCGACGTGGGGTCGAGTATGGCGCCTTTGGCCCCCGGGATGAAGACGATGTCCTTGTCCGCCCGCATCCGCGTGGCGAGTGCCCACATCACGTCGTTGATGTTGAAGATGTCGACGTCGTCGTCAACGACGATGACGTATTTGGTGTACTGTTCGGTGCCGAGAGCGGCCATGATGGCCATCTGCGGCTCGCCTTCGGCGATCTTCTTCATGGAAATGAAGGCCATGAAGGCGCCGCAGGTCGTGTGCGGCACGTGCACCGCGCGCACGTTCGGCAAATTGCGCCGCAGCGCGTTGAGGATCTCGCCTTCGCGGGTGATGCAGGAAATCAGGATGTGATCCCGCGACATGCCCGAGGTCACGCTGTGGAACATGGCGTCGCGGCGCATGCGAATCCGGTGCGCGACGAATACGTTCTGCGTGCTGCGGTATGAGGCGTAGCCGGTGAACTCGCTGAATGGACCTTCCGGCTCGTGCACGTTGGGCAGGATTTCGCCTTCGATGATGATCTCCGCGTCGGCGGGCACTTCGAGATCGGCGACGCCGCAGCGGGCGAGCCGGTAGGGCTCGCCGAACAAGCCGCCGATGATTTCGTATTTTCGCACGTGCGGCGGATAGGCGTAGACCATCGAGCCCATATAGTGCAGCGGATGGATCCCGAGCGTAATGGCGGCCGGGAGCGGCTTTCCGCGCTCCTCGGCGCGGCGATGGAATTCGTACAGGCGGCGGCGTGAATGCAGCGACACGCCGAGCCGGTTTTTGTCCTTGAGCATCAGGCGATGGAAACCGGTCGTATCGACGCCGGTCACCGGATCGCGCGCCACGATCTGACCGGCGGTGATATACGGCGCCGCATCGACCGCAAATTGCAGCGGAACCGGCAACTTCGTCAGATCGACGTCGTCGCCTTCGAGCAGCACGTCTTCCCATGCGCCGCGGTCGACGAGCTCGCAGGCGATATACTTTTGGCAGCGCTCGCGAAACGCCGTGGGTAGATTGCCGGGTTCCACCCCGAGACAGGCGGCCAAGAGCTTGCGATTGCCGGCGACATTCGTGACCAGCTGCATAGCGCTGCCGCGCACGTTCTCGAACACGATAACCGGGCTCTTGCCCGCGTGATCGAGCTCGAACACCAAGGCCGTGGCATCGAAACGCAGGTCGATCGGCTCGCGAACGCGCAGCAGTTCGTCCGGATATTCGCTCTCCACCAGCCGCAAGAAGCCGCGCAGGCTTTGATTGTCGCTGTCGACATTGCGCGTCACGATTGTCCCCTGCTCAGCCC
>JAFAHL010000181.1 GCA_019237215.1 Hyphomicrobiales bacterium
CGGCCTTGATGACCCACGGCGCACCCCTGCACAGCTGGCGCCCTTTGATGATGCCGCGCCGAACCATGCGCAGCGCCGTCATGAGGCTCACATTCATGATTTGCGCCGCCGCCTCAAGCGTTATCTCGCCCCGTTCCGCCCACTCGCTTTCATGATAGACGGCAATGCCGTGGTGGCTGCGGAACGAGCAGACCCGAGCCTTGGTCCAGCCATTGCCGCGCCCGGTCGGCTTGCCGACGCGATTGAGAAGCCGCGCGATCTGTTGGTCGGGCATCAGGCGCGCCAACTCGCGGATCAGCGTTAAGGTATCCTCAGACACCGTCCAGCGATGCTTGCCGACTCCATTGATCTTCAGCTGCAGCGCGGTGTGGTCTCCGCCCTGCCAATGCAGGACCATCTCAATGAAGCCGCCTTCAATGTGCACGACGATCTCGTGCAATGCGGTGCGCAGGATCCTTTTGCGCGTTTCTGCCGTCGCAGCCGGATGCGACCACGCAAGCTCCAAATCGGCGCCGAGGCGCACCAGATGTTGCCGCTCCTTCTCGCCCAAGGGCGCCGGCTTCTTCGCCTCCAGCTCGGCAATCTCACCCTGGAGCCGATGCACGACCTGCAACGCCTCATTCCAGCGACGCTCTAGCTCGCTAGCTACCAGACGATTGGCAGGATCGACCGCATCATATTGCCGGCGAGCATGCGCCGCCGCGAAGTGCGCCTCCTGAAGCGCCAGATCGAGTTGCCTTTGTGCGGCCGAGATCTCGCCTGTCTGAGCCGCGAGCGCTTTCACCGCGGCATCGATGCCGAGCGGCTTTAACACCCGCAGCACTTCTGTGCCGACGGCAGCATCGGCACGCAAGCCGCCGAAGGAGATGCAGCGCGCAGTGCCGTGGTTGACGAGAGCGCCCTGGCAGTAATAGCGCCCCGCTTTGCCACCATAGCCGACATACATTTTGCGGCCGCAATGACCGCAGCGTAGAAGCCCCGCCAAGAGCAGTTCTCCGCGCCGTACTGCGCCGGTGACCGCGGAGCCTTTGCCGGTCGCATTATTGGCAATCACACACTGGTTCCTCTCGAACTCGCTCCAGGTGATATACCCTTCGTGCTGATCCTTCAGCAGCACATCCCATTCCGACTGCGGACGCCGCAACCCGCGCTTGACACGTTTGCGGCCGCCTTCGACGCTCACCTTGCTCATCGTGCGGCCAAAGGCGTAGGCGCCGGCGTAGACCGGATTGGTTAGGATGTTGTGGACGGTGTTGTAGAGCGGCAGCTTCCAGGTGATGCTGCGCCCTTCCGCCGCCCTATAGCATGCCACGGGCAACGCGATGCCCTCGTCTCGCAGCCACACGTGCACCTGACGAACGCTGTGAAATTCGGCAAACTTGGCGAACACCAAGCTCAGAGCTTCCTGCACCCGCTTGTCCGGATCCTTCTCGATCCGATCGCGCCCAGCTCTCACATAGCCTGCCGCAACACTCAGGAACAACGCACCGCGACGCGCTTTCTGCTTTAACGCTTCCTGGGAGCGCTGACGAAAGAGCGACAGCTCCAGCTCGCTCATGGTGCCTTTCATGCCGAGCAAGAGGCGATCATTGGGATGCCGCGGATCATAGACGCCGTCCTCATCTACGATGACGGTTCCGACAAGTCCACAGAACTCAATTAGCGTGTGCCAGTCCCGACCGTTGCGAGCCAGCCGCGACGCTTCGATCGCGAATACCGCACCGACGCGACCTTCGCAGATCGCTGCCAGCAGGCGCTCGAAGCCCGGTCGATTGACGCCACCGCCTGAGCGGCCAAGATCATCGTCGATGACCTCGACGGTAGTCCAACCGAGCTGCCGGGCGCGATCGGCGAGCCCGTACTGGCGGCGGCGGCTCTCCAGATTGTGCAAGAGCTGATCGGCCGTCGACTGGCGGATGTAGACAAAAGCGCCGCGGCCCAGTTGGTCAGCCGTGATCTTGGTCATTGGCGACCTTCCCGCTTGCCAGCGCCGCCGCGATCTCGAGCAACAGGGCTTTGACCAGCGCCGCCAGCTGCTCCTTGTGTGGAGGGACCAGAAAGACGCCCGGCCTGTTCTGCTCGAACAGGTCCGGCTGAACGCTTACGCTCTTGCGCTTCATTGTTGGCATGCTCCATCCCTGCGTCGGATTGGAGAAAGCTTAGAAGCGCATCGATCTCGGCGCGCAGAGATCGCAGAATATCGAGGGAAAGCCGCGGCTCGGCACCAAGTTGATGACGCGCCGCCGATTCGTGCGTCATCCACGCCGGTATGCAGGCGACCGACCCGTCGGGCTGCGGAATGACGACCAGCTCAGCATCACGATAGGTGTATTGCCGGAGAACGAGCACACTCTCGCCGCAACGAGGATGGAACGGGTAGTAAATCCGCCCCTCAATAAGGTGTTGGCGGGCAGTATGCCTCTGCTTCGAGCAGCACCTGGATGATGCGGATATCGGTCTTTTGTTCCAGAAGATGGGTGGCAAAGCTGTGCCGCAGCGTGTGAACACCGACACGCTTGGTAATGCTGGCGCGCTCGGCTGCCATGCAAACGAGCCGGTGGAGCTGGCGCCGACTCATGTGCTGCCCCCGGTAGCCGGGGAACAGCCAGGGCTGGCCGGGATGCATCCATCCCTTCTTGCGCGCGGCGCGCCACCATCCACGCAATATATCGAGCAGGTTGGGCGAGAGAATGACGTAGCGATCCTTCTTGCCCTTGCCCTGCTCGACGCGGATCACCATTCGGTCGCTGTCGATGTCAGTGAGCTTCAGTGATACGACCTCCGATGACCGCAGGCCGGTGGCATAAGTCAGGCTCAGGGCTGCCTTGTGCTTGATGTTCGTCGTCGACGCGAGCAGCCGACTGACCTCTTCCGGACTGAGAACAACGGGGAGGCGGCGTGGCTCGCGGACCGACACGACTGCGTCGGCAAGATCGCGGCGTTTCAGCGTGACCCTGAAGAAGAAGCGCAATGCAGAGGCACCGGCGTTGAGGGTCGGCACCGTGGTTCGGATCGACGCCAGCCGCAGCTGATAGCGACGGACGTCCTCCGGGGTGGCCTTGTCGGGCGAGCGGCCCACGAAATCCGCAAAGCTTTTGACGTGGCGGATATATTGGTGCTGAGTCCCGGGGC
>JAFAHL010000213.1 GCA_019237215.1 Hyphomicrobiales bacterium
GGGGGCAGCGAGCCGACAGTGACGGATTGCAACCTCCTGCTCGGCTACCTCGACAAAGCATCGCTGCTGAACGGCGATCTGCCGATCGACCACGACGCGGCCGCGGCTGTCGTGCGCAAACGGCTCGCTGAGCCGCTTGCGATCGACATACGGACGGCTGCGGCTGCCGTCATCGACGTCGTCAACCACGCCATGGCGGAAGTGCTGAAAATCGTGTCGGTTCAACGCGGCCACGATCCGCGCGATTTCGCGCTCGCCGCCTTCGGCGGGGCGGGGCCGCTGCATGCCGCCGCGCTTGCAAGCGAACTCGGCATCGCCGAGGTGATCTGCCCGCCGATTCCGGGAGCCTTTTCCGCGCTCGGGCTCGTCGGCACCGACTTGAAACGCGATTACGTGCGAACGTTGTACACCACGGCCGCCAGCGCAGATCCCAAAGCCGTCGAGGCTGCCTTCGTCGCACTGGAGCACCGCGGAGCCGCCATGCTCGATCGCGCCGGCGTTGCGCCCGCGCGGCGGCGGTTCGAGCGCTCCGTCGATGCGCGCTATCCGCGTCAATCCCATGAGCTCGTGATACCGGTTCCGCCTCGTGCGGTCGACGCGGCCGCGCTGGCAGAGATCGCAGCCGCCTTCCACGACCGTCACCTGCATACCTATGGCCACGACAATCGCAGCGAGCCGGTCCAGATCGTGAGCGTTCGCGTCACCGCCATCGGTGCGATCGCGCCGCTCGTGATCCGCGACACCGTGGCGCGTTCCGGAACAAACATCATCAAGGCCAAGCGCCAGATATGGTTCCGTGAAACCGGCGCGATCGAGGCCGCGATCTACGACCGCAAGCGCATGCCCGCGGGACTGGAGGTCGCGGGCCCGGTTGTGATTGAGTCGCTCGAGTCCACCATTCTCGTCCCACCCGGATGGCAAGCCAAGATGAACGAGGATGGCTTCGTGCTGCTGACGCGACTGCAACAAGGAGCCGGACGAAAATGAAAACCGCGGCGCCGAGGGACGATCCCGCCACCTTCGAAATCGTCAAGAACGGTTTTTACAAGATCGCCGAGGAGATGCGGGTCGTCCTGGCGAAGACCGCCTACTCGCCGTTGTTGAAGTCGGCCGGCGACTATTCCTGCGGCCTGTTCGACGCCCGCGGCGAGATGGTGGCGCAAGGGCCCGACCTGCCGATCCACCTCGGCTCCATGCCCGATGCGGTGCGCGCCATCGTCGCCGCGTTCGCGGCGGACGTGCACGACGGCGACGTTTTTCTCCACAACGATCCTTATTTCGGCGGCAGCCACCTGCCCGACGTGAACGTGGTGCGGCCTGCCTTCTACGAGGGCCGCTTGCTCGGCTACGCCTGCCTGCGCGCGCACTGGCCGGACGTCGGCTCCGCCACGCCCGGCAGCTACGGGGCGGTCACGGAAATCTTCGGCGAGGGGCTGCGCTTGCCGCCGCTGCGGCTCATCAGCCGCGGGGCGGTCAACGCGGACCTTGAAAACGTGATCCTGGCGAACGTTCGCACGCCCGACGAGCGCAAAGGCGATCTCGGCGCCCAGCTCGCCGCAACGCTCCGCGCCACCGAGCGCCTCAAAGCGCTCGCGCGACGCTATGGCGCGCAGGAGCTCATCGGCTACATGGCGCAGGTCATGGATTATTCCGAGCGACTGATGCGCGCGACGCTCATGGACCTGCCGGACGGGGAAGGCGTGTTCGAGGATTTCTGCGACGGCGACGGCATTGTGGACGACGAGCTCGGCAAGGATGCGCCGTTCCGGATCCGCCTCTCGGTCAAGAAGATGGCAGACCGCCTGCTCGTCGACTTTGCCGGCACCGCGGGAGGGGTCAAAGGGCCGATGAATGCGCCGCTCTCGGTCACCGCATCGGGCATCTATTGCGGCCTCAAGACCGCGATAGATCCGAACAACCTCGTTCCCCCCAATTCCGGCTGCTGGCGCGCCATCGAGATCAGGGCGCCCAAAGCTACTGTCGTGAACGCCACGTTTCCCGCGCCGGTCGTCTATGCCAACCACGAGATGTCCCATCGCGTGGCCGACATGGTAATGGGGGCGCTCGCAAGCTTCATGCCGGAGCAAGTGATGGCCTGCAGCCAGGGCACCTCGGCCATCCTCACCTTGGGCGGCGTCGATCCCCGCACCGGCCGGCCCTATGTGTCGTATGAAACCGTGAAGGGCGGGTATGGGGCGCGACCGAACAAGGATGGCATCAACTGCATCGCCAGCGGCATCTCCAATACGATGAACACACCGGTGGAAATCATGGAAATGGCGTTTCCGGTGCGCATCGAGCGCTATGAGGTCAACCCGGACTCGGGCGGCGCCGGGCGCTATCGCGGCGGCTGCGGCGCAATACGGGTTTGGCGCCTGCTCAGCGGCGCGGACGCGACCTGCGCTTTGTGCATGGAGCGGATGACGTCGCCGCCCTTTGGGCTGCTTGGCGGCAAAGCGGGCGCAGCGGCCGTGGTCAAGCTCACGACGCCGGACGGTGCGACGCGCCATTTGCCCGGCAAGGGCGCATTCAGCGCGCCGGCCGGCGCCGTCATCGAGATGATCACGCCCGGCTCGGGCGGCTTTGGTGCGGTGGCTGCGCGCGATTGCGCCGCCATCGGCCGCGACCTTCTCGACGGCTACGTGAGCGCCGCGGCGGCGAAACGCGATTACGGCATTGGAGATCCACAGGCGCTGCGCGAAGCAGCCGAATCGGAGGATGCGAGGTGACCTATATTCCGAACTCCATCGAGGCGCGCGACGTCGCAAGCCTGGTGCACATGCAGACCAACCTGCGCACGCACCAGAGGCAAGGCCCGGACGTCATCGTGCGCGGAGAGGGCTGTCGCGTCTTCGACGACTCCGGCCGCGAGTATATCGACGCGACGGCTGGACTGTGGTGCGCTTCGCTCGGCTTCGGCTCCGAGCGGCTTGCCAAAGTCGCTTACGAGCAGATGCGAAACCTCGGCTACTACCATCTTTATCGCCATCGCTCGAACGAGCCCGCCATCGCACTTGCCGAGACGCTGCTCGAGCTTGCGCCCGTGCCCATGGCGCGCGTGGTCTTCCAGTGCTCGGGCTCGGAGGCGAACGACACCGCCATCAAGCTCGCCTGGTACTATTGGAATGCCGTGGGAAAGCCGCAGCGGAGCAAGATCATCGCGCGCCGCATGGCTTATCACGGCAGCACGTGCGCCGCCGTCAGCCTCTCGGGAAAGCCCGACATGCACGCGGGATTCGGCCTGCCGTTCGCACCCTTCAAGCACACCGAGTTCCCCCACTACTATCGCCGACACGAGCCCGGCGAGACGCAGGAGGAGTTTTCCGCCCGCATGGCCGAGGCGCTCGAGACGCTCATCCAAGCGGAAGGAGCGGACACGATTGCCGCCTTCTTCGCCGAGCCCGTGATGGGCGCCGGCGGGGCGATTCTTCCGCCGCGCGGCTATTTCGAGCGGATTCAGGCGGTGCTGCGCAAATACGACATCTTGTTCGTGGCCGACGAGGTGATTTGCGGCTTTGCCCGCACCGGCGAAATGTGGGGCTGCCAAACTTTCGGCATTCGGCCCGACATGGTGACCTCGGCCAAGGCGCTCTCCGCCGCCATGCAACCGATCTCCGCCGTCCTCGTCAGCGAGCGCATCCACGCGGCGATGCTCGCGCAGTCGGACAAGTTCGGCAACTTCGCGCATGGATACACCTATGCCGGCCACCCGGTGGCAGCCGCGGTCGCGCTCGAGGTGCAGAAGATCTACGCGGAGATCGACATCGTGGGTCGCGCCAAGCGCCTCGGCGCCGTGCTGCAGTCGGCGCTCGGCCGGCTCAAGGCGCATCCGCTGGTCGGCGACGTGCAAGGGGTGGGCCTCATCCTCGGCATGGAGCTGATGCGCGACGGCGAAGGGCGCATTCCCTTCGACGCCGCGCTCAACGTCGGCGCGCGCGTCGAAGCCGCGGCCAAGCGCCACGGGCTGCTCATACGCGTGGTGGGCGACCGTTTGGTGTTCGCTCCGCCGCTGGTGATCGAAGCCGCCGAGATTGAAGACGTCGGCCAGCGGCTTGAGCGCGCGCTGGATGACGTGGCTCAAGATCTCGGGTGTGAAGGCGCTTTGCGCTGAGCGCGGACGCGCCGCTGCGGATCGCGGAGGAACAGGATGAAAGCAGCTTTCATTGAGCGACACGGCGGGCCGGAAGTCTTGAAGTACGGCGATCTCCCGGATCCGACCGCCGCTCCAGGCGAGGTGGTGATCGATATATTCGCCGCCAGCGTCAACGGCGCCGATTGGAAGGTGCGCGTCGGCGACTACAAGCAAGCGAAGTTTCCTTATGTCCTGGGGCGCGATTTTTCCGGCGTGATCAGCGCCGTCGGCGAAGGCGTCGAGGACCTTCGCCTCGGCGACGCCGTGTTCGGCGTTTGCGAGGCCGGCCAAGAGGGCGCCTATGCCGAGAAGATCGCGGTCAAGGCCGCGATCGTCGCCAAGAAGCCCGCCGGCTTGTCGCACGTCGACGCGGCCGCCCTGGCGCTCACCGGGCTCACGGCCCTGAGCGCGATCGAGGATACGTTGAAGCTCAAGCGCGGGGAGACCATCCTCATCCAAGGCGGGGCGGGCGGGGTCGCGAGCTTCGCCATTCAACTCGCCAAGCATATTGGCGCGCGCGTGATCACCACGACGAGCGCGGCGAACCGTGACTACGTGCGCGGCCTCGGAGCCGATGAGGTCATCGACTACAACACGCAGGATTTCACTCGGCTGGCGAAAAATTGCGACGCCGTCTTCGACACCGTCGGCTCCGACGTGGCGCTGCGGTCGTTCGCGGTGCTCAAGCCGGGCGGCCGCGCGGCCTTCATCGCGTCGGGCGCGCAGGCGCCAAAGCCCAACCGCGACGACGTCACGTCGCTGCGGCCCCCAGTCGGACGCGCCCGCCGGCATCTCGAGCGCATCGCCGAGCTCTATGCGGCCGGCGCCATCCGAGCGCCAGAGATCAAGCTCTATCGGCTATCCGAAGCCGCCGACGCCCATCGCCTGAGCGAGTCGCGCCACTTCCGCGGCAAGCTCGTCTTCCAGGTGCGCTAAGATCGTTGTGCGGACGGGGAGGGCGGAGCGTCGCCCAATCGGCTGGCGGCGGCGTTGCCGCGTGCCGTCTCAGCGCTGAGAGAACCCCTCAGAGCGGCTCAAATCTCACTCGATCGCACGATTGTTGCGAGAATTTGCAGCGCATCGGAGGTTCCCTCCGCCTCGCCCTTTTCGAAGTCTTGTCCTAGCTGGCCCATGGTATTGGTGACGTGCGCGAGGCAGAGCACCCGCGCGCCCGTGCTTTTGGCGAAGGCGTAAAGCGCGGCAGCCTCCATTTCCACCGCGAGAACGCCTTTGGATTGCGCCGCTTCGATCGCCTCGGCGGTTTCGCGAAATGGAGCATCCGTCGTCCAACTGGAGCCGACGATCGCGTCGAGGCCCTTTGCCTTGAGCGCCGCGAGCGCCGTTGCCACCAGATGCGCGTCCGCCTCGCTATAGTCCGACGGCGCGGCATAGTGATAGCTCGTCCCTTCGTCGCGCAGCGCGCGATCGATGATGATGAAGTAGGGGGGATTGCCGGCTGCGGCGATCTGGCCGGCGGAGGTGATGCTCAGGAGCAATCGGCAGCCGCAGGCGAAGAGCTGCTCCGCGACCAGAACGGCAAACGGCGCGCCGACTGCGCAACCGACGATGCCGACGGTTTGCTCGGCGAGCACGAACGTGTCGAGCGTGGTGTGGTAGCAGGGCCAGCCCTCGAAAGGCCGCGCCGCGCCGGTTCGCCTGAGCTGGCGAACGATGTCCCCGTCGGGGTCAAGAATGCAGATCGACGGCACATCGACCGCGGTGAGACCCTTTTGCCGCCGCGCTTCGCGCAGCAGAGCGGAAGGCCGGAACACCGACGCCGCCGAAGGGTTCTTGTTATCGAGAATCGCTGGCATGACCGTAGCGAGGCGAATGCAGCGCAGCATAGTGATAGGGCGACACCTCTATCGGATATGCCAGGCTCAGTCGTCTTGCCGAGATGTCACAACTTTCGCCGCTCTGCAACGAGAAGGAAAGCTACGGCCTTTCCATGCGTCAGCATACGATCGTGGTGATGGATAGACGACGCCGGCGCCTTCACGCAGCTCGGCGCCCGCCGACGCGAGTGAACCGCCGGCCCAAACGCGCGCCGGCGGCGCCTCGCCCGCCTGCTCGAACTCGATGCGAGTCAGATTTTAATCCGCGGGCCGCTTGGAATCCTGGTCCTGCATGAGCGGCGCGAGCTGGTCGAAGTACTTTAGCACCAGCGCGATGTTTTCCTTGAACTGAATGGGCTTTGCGGTCTTGAGCGACGCCTCGAGCTGCGCCAGGTCCTCCTTCTTTTCCGCCTCCGGGACGGATTTGTCGGCCTTGAGCGCCGCGATCTCTTTCTTGATCTGTTCGGGCGGCTCGGTGAACTTCTTGGTCTGCGGATCGATGCCGGAGAAGATCATCGAAATATTCATCGACGCGTCGTCATATTCGTCGAGGCTCGCAAAGCCGTTCTTCTTGGCAATCGCCGCGGCCCGCGCCTCCACCTTCGGGTCCGGTTTGTCCGGGTTGGCGTCGGCGTAGAGCTTGCCCATGTCCTTGGAGGCCGCCATGAAGCCCTGGATATGTTTATCGGTGAGCTTGATCTGTTTTGCCTCCTGCGCAGTGGCCGCGCCGGGATCAAACAAAGCGAGAGCCAGCAGCGCCGAGAACGCACCCAGAAGTCCGCGACGCGTGGACGAGACCGCGAATCCGTTTCGAATGAGCGACATGGCATGACCTCCATCTCAATACATCGCTTGCACCCTACAATTTTGGCTGCGGCATGACGACAACCGCACGGAACCCAATCTGGACCCCAATGTTTACGCCGATGTTATGCGATAATCACCAAGCCAGCCTGCGATCCGAGCTCTCGGCAGGGCGCGCAGAGCGCATCCCCAATCAGGGGTCCGACGCGGCACGTAAACTGTGCCCACAGCGTCGGGCTGCGGCGCGCGAGCTTCATTGATGCCAGCGTTGCGGAATATCGCCCGCGACTTTCGCTTGATCTAATTCGAGGGCGCGGGTGCGCGGCTTTATATGGTCTTGCATGCCGAGACCCGATCGGCTCTGATGCGGCCCATGCGCGCCATACTGACCATTGCTTGCGCCAGCGTTGTTTTTGCCGCCGGCGCCCAAGCCCAAGACGCCCTCAAGTCTTGCCGTCAGGTCAAGGACGATGGCGAGCGACTGAAATGCTACGACCGCCTCGATGCATCCTCCGCGAGCCGAACGGGCAGGTCGGCGGAAAGCAAACCGGGCGCCGGCACGGCGTGGATCGTCAACGATGAAAAATCCCCGCTCGACGACAGCCCCCTGGTCTCGGCGGCGCTGGAGTCGAGCGACGGCAAGGCCCATCTGCTGATGCGCTGCAAGGACCGCAAGACCGAGCTTGCGCTCAGCATCAGGGGATTCATCAAATGCGGTACCGACATACCCGTCACTTACCGCATCGACCAGGCCCAGGCCACGGAAACGGCATGGCATGCGCATTCGAGCTGCTACCTGGCCGTCGCCCCTTCGCCGATCCCGCTCATTCGGGCGTTCGCGGATCAGGGCAAAATTTATTTCCGCATGTTCGATCATCACAACGCCGCGTACGACGCATTATTCAATCTCGGCAAGGTTTCCGGGATCCGTTCCCGCCTGGCGGAGGCCTGCGACTGGGAGGGCGCGGCTAAAGCGACGGAGAGCCCCGAGTCGAAGCCGCCCACGCCCGCGGTCTCGCCCGGTTCGCCCAAACGCTGACGGCAAACCGGGTGAAGCAGGGCTTCAGACGGAGAATGCGGTCCTGCCGGAGTTGACGCGCGATCGAGGTCGGCGCACCGGCGGCGCGTGGCGAATAGGCAGAACCATGAACGACGACCTCAAATTCCAACTGCGGTTGACGTTGCGCGACGAATTCGCTCAAGTGGCGCGCAACGATCCGGCAGACCCGTCGATTTCCATGCTGGCGAATATTTTGAGCCGGCACGATGCCGTCATGAAATGCCAGTTCGACGCTTTCGCCGATTACGTCAGCGAGGCCGAGGCCAACGGCGTCGAGAATTACCATCTTTATGAATGGACCAAAAAAACGATCGAGGATCCGGCCAAGAAGGCAAAATACGTGAAGTCGTTTACGCTTTATGTCGGTGGTGAGGAGGTCTACGAGAAGGACAAAGCGGACGAACTCGAGGCCGAGTTGAAGCCTCTGGTCGGAGGTCCCATTGTCGCGAAGATGTTCAGATACGATACCGATCCGGCTCATAACCCGCAGCCACCGCGCCGGGACTAGAGCAAAACCTTCGACGGCGGTGATGGGGTCATCAATTCAAAGGACTATCGGATTCAATTGTTTGCCTTACGGGTAAACGGCCAAGCGAAAAAAAGATTGCATGACCGTTTCAGAAAAAAGCCGCTGGCTCATCCTGATCGTGCTGTCCAGCGCCTTGTTTCTCATCGTCATCGACATGACGGTGCTCTATACCGCCCTGCCCAGCTTGGCCCGTGATCTGGGCACCAGCGCCTCGGAGAAGCTCTGGATCATCAACGCCTATGCGCTGGTGGTGGCGGGCCTCTTGCCCGGCCTCGGCACACTGGGAGATCGCGTCGGCCACAAGCGGATGTTCATCGCCGGGCTGTGCGTGTTTGGCATCGCCTCGCTGGTCGCCGCCTATTCCCCGTCGTCCATGATCCTGATCGGCGCACGCGCGCTGCTTGCCGTCGGCGCGGCGATGATGATGCCGGCCACTTTGTCGATCATCCGCCTGACCTTCAACGATGACAGGGAACGAGCGCTGGCCATCGGCATCTGGAGCGCGGTGGCGTCGGGCGGAGCGGCGGTGGGGCCGCTCGTCGGCGGCGTTCTCCTGGAATATTTCTGGTGGGGCTCGGTGTTCCTCATCAACGTTCCCGTCGTCGTCGTCGCGCTCGCCGCCGCCAGCGTTTTCATTCCCCGCCGCAAAGGCAGCCGCGACGTGGGATGGGACCCGGTGGGCTCGCTGCAGATCCTGGTCGGGCTGGTCGGTCTCGCCTACGCGATCGAGGAGCTCGCCAAGGAGGCGCCCTCCTTCTTGGCGGCAGCGGCGGCGGCGGTGATCGGCGCCCTGGCGCTGGCAATCTTCGTGCGCCGCCAGCGCCGGAGCGCGGCTCCCATGTTCGATCTCACGCTGTTCGAGAATCGGGAGTTCGCCCTCGGCGTCGTGGTCGCGCTGGTGTCGTCGTTCAGCGTTGTCGGCCTCGAACTCGTGCTGAGCCAGCGGCTGCAACTCGTGCTGGGTTATTCGCCGCTGCAAGCGGCGCTGTTCGTGCTGCCGGGGTCGCTGCTCGCCTTCATTGGCGGGCCGCTCGCCGGCTGGTCGGCGCCCAGGTACGGCATGGGTCAGGTGATGGCGGGAGCGCTCCTCTTGGCCGGCCTAGCGGTGGCGGGCCTGTTCCTTGCCGCCGACGCCGGCCCCACGCCGCAGCTCGTCAGCCTGTCGGTCTTCGGCCTTGGATTGGGGGCCTCGATCGCGGGCGCCTCGAACGCGATCATGAGCAAGGCCCCGGCGGAGCGAGCGGGCATGGCCGCCTCGGTCGAGGAGGTGGCGTTCGAGCTCGGCGGCGCTATCGGCATCACCATACTCGGCAGCCTCTTGGCCGGCGTGTATGCCGCGGTCCTGGTG
>JAFAHL010000405.1 GCA_019237215.1 Hyphomicrobiales bacterium
TGGAAGGAATTCGAGATGGAGGTTGTTCGCGACAAGGCGGACAACACGATCATCGTCTGCTCGATCGAGAACGTCGATCCCATGGGCGTCCATACGGGCGACAGTATCACGGTGGCGCCGGCCCTGACGCTGACCGACAAAGAATACCAGATGATGCGCGACGCCTCGATCGCGGTGCTGCGCGAGATCGGGGTCGAGACCGGCGGCTCGAACGTGCAGTTCGCCGTTAATCCCGCCGACGGCCGGCTCGTGATCATCGAAATGAACCCCCGGGTGTCGCGATCCTCGGCGCTCGCCTCGAAGGCGACCGGCTTTCCGATCGCCAAGGTCGCGGCCAAGCTCGCGGTCGGCTACACCCTCGACGAGATCGCCAACGACATTACCGGCGGCGCGACCCCCGCCTCGTTCGAGCCGACCATCGACTACGTGGTCACGAAAATACCGCGCTTCGCGTTCGAGAAATTTCCCGGCGCCGAGCCCACGCTGACCACCTCGATGAAATCGGTGGGCGAGGCGATGGCGATCGGTGCCACGTTTCAGGAGAGCCTGCAGAAGGCGCTGCGCTCGCTCGAAAACGGCTTCACCGGGCTCGACGAGATCGCGCTCGAGGGGCTTGGCCAGGGCGACGACAAGAACGCGGTGCGCGCGGCCCTCGGCACGCCCACACCCGAGCGCCTGCTCAAAGTGGCGCAGGCCATGCGGCTTGGCTTTTCCGACCAGGATATCCACGGCTCCTGCAAGATCGACCCGTGGTTCCTGGGCCAGATCCGCGGCTTGGTCGAAACCGAGGCGGAGATCCGCGCCAAGGGCTTGCCTGCGACCGCCGGCGCGCTGCGCCGTCTCAAGGCCATGGGCTTTTCCGATGCGCGGCTCGGCAAGCTGATCGGGATTGCCGCCGCGACCGTCACGCAACGGCGCCGCGCGCTTGGCGTGCGGCCGGTGTTCAAGCGCATCGATAGCTGCGCGGCGGAATTCGCCTCCCCCACCGCCTACATGTACTCGACTTATGCGGCGCCGTTTGGCGGCCCGCCGGTCTGCGAGGCCGCGCCGTCGGACAAGAACAAGGTCGCGATCCTGGGCGGGGGGCCGAACCGGATCGGCCAGGGGATCGAGTTCGATTATTGCTGCTGCCACGCCTCGTTCGCCCTCAAGGAAGCGGGCTACGAGACGATCATGGTCAATTGCAATCCGGAGACGGTCTCGACCGACTACGACACCTCCGACCGGCTCTATTTCGAGCCGCTCACCGCCGAGGACGTGCTCGAAATCATCGAGACGGAACGCTCCCGCGGGCATCTACGCGGGGTGATCGTGCAGTTCGGCGGGCAGACGCCGCTCAAGCTCGCGGAGGCGCTGGAACAGGCGAAAGTCCCGATTCTTGGAACCTCTCCCGACATGATCGATCTCGCCGAGGACCGCGACCGGTTCAAGAAGCTGCTGCACAAGCTCGGGCTGCGTCAGCCCACCAGCGGCATCGCCACGAGCCCGAAAGAGGCGCGCACGATCGCCGAGGCGGTGGGCTATCCGATCGTGATCCGGCCCTCCTACGTGCTCGGCGGGCGCGCCATGGAGATCGTACTCGATGCCGCCCAGCTCGATCGTTACATCGCGCGGCTTGCCGGCGATCTCGACCGGCCCTCCGAGCTCGTGGTCTCGCACAAGCGCCCGCTGCTGATCGATCGCTATCTCTCCGACGCCATCGAGGTGGATGTCGACTGCCTCGCCGACGGCAAGGACACGACGATCGTCGGCATCATGGAGCATATCGAGGAGGCCGGCATCCACTCGGGTGACAGCGCCTGCGCCTTGCCGCCGCATTCGCTTGGGGAGAGCGCCATCGCGGAGCTCGAACGTCAGACGCGCGCGCTCGCGCGGGCGCTAAAGGTCGGCGGCCTGATGAACGTGCAGTACGCCATCAAGGACGGCGACATCTACGTGCTCGAGGTCAATCCGCGGGCGTCGCGCACGGTCCCTTTCGTTGCCAAGGTGATCGGCGTGCCGGTCGCCAAGATCGCCGCCCGGATCATGGCCGGCGAGAGCCTTGCGAGCTTCAACCTCGAGGCGGCGGCGTTCGACCACATCGGTGTCAAGGAGGCGGTCTTTCCCTTCGCCCGCTTCCCCGGCGTCGACACCGTGCTCGGGCCGGAGATGAAATCCACCGGCGAGGTCATGGGGATCGACCGCAACTTCGCGATCGCCTTTGCCAAGAGCCAGATCGGCGGGGGCTCACGGCTGCCGCGCGAGGGCACTGTCTTCGTCTCGGTCAGGGACGCCGACAAGCCGCGGGTGCTCGAGGCCGTTCGCCTTCTGGTCTCGCTCGGGTTCCGGATCATCGCCACCTCCGGGACCCAGCGCTACCTGGCCGAGCAAGGTCTGCCGGCCAGCAGGATCAACAAGGTGCTGGAAGGCCGCCCCCATATCGTCGATGCCATCGCAAATGGCGGGGTTCAGCTCGTTTTCAACACCACCGAGGGGGCGACCGCCCTGGCCGACAGCCGCTCGCTGCGGCGTGCAGCCCTCTTGCATAAAGTCCCGTACTACACCACTCTTTCTGGGGCCGTCGCCGCAGCGCAGGGAATCAAAGCCTATCTCGGGGGCGACTTCGAGGTGCGCGCGCTGCAGAGCTATTTCGGCGGCAAGGCCGCATCCGGGAAACCGGGGCCGGCTGCCTGACGGTACGTGTTTGGGACAAGGTTCAGGGTCGCGTGGCCGGACGAAACTTCGGCCCGCGATCGGAATTATTGTCTCTTGGCTGAGGTCGGAGGTTCGAAGGAACGATGGACAAGATCCCGATGACGGCAGCGGGCTATACGACGCTCGAGAACGAGCTCAAGCACCGCCAGCAGGTCGAGCGGCCTCGTATCATCCAGCAGATTACCGACGCGCGCACCCATGGCGATCTGTCGGAGAACGCCGAATACCACGCCGCCAAGGAGTCGCAATCGCACAACGAGGGCCGCATCGCCGAGCTCGAGGACAAGCTCGCGCGCGCCGAGGTGATCGACGTGTCGAAGCTCTCGGGCGATACCATCACGTTCGGGGCGACCGTGACGCTGGTCGACGAGGACACCGAAAAGAAACAGGTGTGGCAGCTCGTCGGCGAGCCCGAGGCCGACGCCAAGAAAGGCAAGATATCGATCACGTCGCCGCTCGCCCGTGCGCTCATCGGCAAGGGCAAGGGTACGAGCGTCGAGGTGATGACGCCGAGTGGAGCCAAGGCCTACGAGATCAAAAAGGTCGAATGGCGCTGAACGGCCTCGCAACGCGGTGCGCGGGGCTTTATTTCGCTGGCGCCGCGCGCGCAGCCTTCAGGGGCGGGTCTTGCGGTCCATCGGCACCATCGCCGCATCCTTGGAATTGCGCAGTGTCAGCGAGGTTTTGACGTTGCGCACGTGCGGCGCCGCGGTGAGCTCGGCGACGAAGGCCTGGAAGGTTTTCAAGTCGGGCGCCACGCATTTGAGGACGAAGTCGATCTCGCCCGAGAGCATCCAGCATTCGCGCACGAGGGGCTGCGCACGCACGAAATCTTCGAAGGCTTTGAGATCGGCGTCGGCCTGGCTGCGCAGATGCACCATCGCGAAGACGGTCATCTCGTAGCCGAGAAGCTTCTCGTCGAGCAGCGCACGATAGCCCTTGATGTAGCCGGCCTGTTCGAGCGCGCGCACGCGGCGCAGGCAGGGCGGAGCCGAGATGCCGACCCGGCGCGCGAGCTCGACATTGGTGATGCGGCCGTCATCCTGCAGCTCCTTGAGAATCTGGCGGTCGATGGCATCGAGACGAGCGGCCACGCAAGGCTCCGGAATCGCTGATTGTTCACGCATTGTTAGCAATGCCGGCCGCCCCTGCGAAACATTGTTGCTCGAGGCGGTAACGCGTCACCGCCTCCTTCACAACATTGTGGCATTCTGGTCTGCATATCTTGCATAGCTGGCCGGAACCCATAAATTGTGCAGGGCATCGATGCGAATTCTGACCCGGTCGTGAGCACGCATCGGGTTCCGAGGCCAAGGTGGGCGGCGGGGGCCGCCCGGGGCACGCACCGTTAGCGAACTGGAGCGCGCACCGCGGCGCAAGCTTGGTTGCGGTGCAACACCGGCTTCTGGCTTTGCCGCAGGCGCTCTGCCTCAAAGCGCCCGAAGGGGTCTGTTCTCGATGGGAAAGATCAAGCGCGCCAAGCTCCTCATCATCGGGTCCGGGGCGGCGGGCTATACGGCCGCGATCTATGCCGCCCGCGCCATGCTGGAGCCGATCCTGATCCAAGGCATCCAGCCTGGCGGCCAACTCACCATCACGACCGATGTCGAGAACTACCCCGGCTTCGCAGACGTGATCCAAGGGCCCTGGCTCATGGAGCAGATGCACAAGCAGGCCGAGCACGTCGGGACCAAGCTCGTCAGCGATCATGTGAGCAAGGTCGATCTTGCCCACCGGCCGTTCCGGCTCGAGTGCGAGTCCGGCGACCATTACCTCGCAGACAGCCTCATCATCGCGACCGGCGCCCAGGCGCGTTGGCTGGAGCTGCCGTCCGAGCAGAAATTCAAGGGCTACGGCGTTTCCGCCTGCGCCACTTGCGACGGCTTCTTCTATCGCGGCAAGGAGGTGCTGGTGATCGGCGGCGGCAATACCGCGGTCGAGGAGGCGCTGTTCCTCACCAATTTCGCTTCCAGCGTGACGGTCGTGCATCGCCGCGACAGTTTCCGCGCGGAGAAGATCCTGCAGGATCGGCTATTCAAGAATCCCAAGATTTCAGTGATCTGGGACACGGTGCTGGAAGAAGTGGCGGGCGAGGAGAATCCACCCAAAGTCAAGCGAGCGATCCTGCGCAACGTCAAAACCGGCGTGCTCAGTGAGCGAAGGGCGGACGGCATATTCGTCGCCATCGGCCACACCCCTGCATCCGAGCTGTTCGTAGGGCAGCTCGATATGAAGCCCTCGGGCTACATCAAGACCGCGCCGTTCTCGACCGCGACCTCGGTGCGCGGCGCCTTCGCCGCCGGCGACGTCACCGACGACGTCTACCGCCAGGCGGTGACCGCCGCCGGCCAAGGCTGCATGGCGGCGCTCGAAGCCGAACGCTTCCTCGCCGCGCACGGCGAGGCGGAGCCGGCCCTCGCGGCGGAGTGAAGCCCTTGCCGAGCACACAAATGTCAATGGACTGGGACAAGCTCAAGGTTTTCCACGCCGCCGCCGAGGCCGGCAGCTTCACCCATGCCGGCGAGCAGCTCGGCCTGTCACAGTCGGCGGTGTCGCGGCAAGTGTCGGCGCTCGAACAGGAACTCGGCGTGTCGCTGTTCCACCGCCATGCGCGCGGGCTCATTCTGACCGAGCAGGGTGAACTCCTCCATCACACGGCGCACGACGTGTTCATGAAGCTCGAAGCGGCGCGCGCCAAGCTAACCGACAGCCGCGAGCGGCCGAACGGAGAGCTGCGGGTCACGACCACGCCCGGTATCGGCGTGCATTGGCTAACCCCGCGGCTGGGCGAGTTCATCGAGCTTTATCCCGACGTCCATCTCTCGCTGATCACCACCGACGAGGAGCTCGACCTCGCCATGCGCGAGGCGGACGTGGCGATCCGGCTACGCCAGCCGACCCAGCCCGACCTGATCCAGCGCAAGCTGTTCTCGGTGCGCTTCCACGCCTATGCCTCGCCGGAATACATCAAACGGTTCGGCACCCCGCGCGCGCTCGATGACCTCGATAACCACCGCATCCTGCTGCTGGGCGGCAGCACGGTGCCGCAATATCTCGAGAACCGGCGCTGGCTGATCGAGGTCGCGCGCAACGGCAAAGGCCCGCGCACCCCGACGCTCACGATCAACAACGTGCTCGGGGTTTTGCGCGCGTGCCAGCGCGGGATCGGCGTCGCCTTGCTGCCGGATTATCTGGTCGAAGAGAACGGCGGACTGGTGCAGTTGTTCGGCGAGTCCGACACGACGATCGCGCTCGATGCTTATTTCGTCTATCCGGAAGAGCTCAAGACGGTCGCGCGCGTGCAGGTGTTCCGCGACTTTCTGGTCGCGAAGGCGCAGCGCTGGCATTTCTAGTCTAGCCGCTGCTCGCGGGGCAGCGACGCGCAGCGCCGTTATCGCGCCTCACGATAGCCGCATGGCTGGCATGCAAGCCTTTGCATTGTGTGAGAAAATCGTAGCGGCATACTGTGACGACTGGCGGCAGACGGTTGCCCATCCTCCCAGATTGCAATCGTAGCGCCGTCAGCTGTTCCCCTCTGGAAGGTGATTGTCGGCCCCCGCGCCGACGAACTGCAAACCGGACCCGCAAGGGTCCGGTTTTCTCTCTGCTGTGCGCTTCGGAGACGTTTATGCTCCTGCGCGCGTGCGGAGGTGCTTGCGCGGCGGCCGGTCCCGATCTACCTTGTTCCCATCTGGAAACGCTAGGGGACGACCAATGGCGTGGACTACCCCGACCCTCGTTGAGATCTGCATCGGCCTCGAGATCAACGGGTACCTGCCGGCCGAATTCTGATCCCGGCGCGTTTGCGTCGGTCCTGAATGGGGCGACTCACCGTCCTCGTGCTCGGCTCGGCGGCGGGAGGAGGCTTTCCTCAATGGAATTGTCGCTGCGCGACATGCCGTTTGGCATGGGCGGGCGACGCGCGCGTGCGGCCGCGCACTCAGGCGAGCCTTGCCGTCAGCGCCGACGGCGAGAACTGGCTCCTGATCAACGCCTCCCCCGATCTGCCGCAGCAGGTTCGACAATCGAAAGTGCTGCATCCGCGCAGCGGAACGCGCGGAAGCCCAATCAAAGCGGTGGTGCTCACGGGCGCCGAGATCGATCAAGTCGCGGGCTTGCTCAGCTTGCGCGAGCGCGAGCCTTTGATGGTGTGCGCCACCCCAGTCACCCTCGCCGCACTCGCTGATAACGCCATGTTCGCAGTGTTGGCAGCCGACGTGGTCAGGCGGACGGCAGCCATTCCCGGCGTCCCGCTCATGCTTCCCGGCGAGGTCGAGGCGCGCGTGTTCATGGTACCAGGCAAGCTGCCGCTCTATCTCGAAGGCGAGAATCCGCAGACCGCGAGCGAGACGGCGGCAAATGTCGGCGTCGAGATTTCGGCCCGGAACGCGCGCCTTGTCTATATTCCGGGCGCCGCCGCAGTCACCGCCGCGATGATGGAGCGGATCAAGCGCGCCGACGTCGTGTTTTTCGACGGGACACTCTTTCGCGACGACGAGATGATCGCGAGCGGAACCGGTGCCAAGACCGGCCGCCGCATGGGGCATATGCCCATTGACGGGCAGGATGGTTCCCTTGCCGTACTCGAGGGCGTTGCCGGGCGACGCGTCTACGTGCACGTCAACAATACGAATCCGATCCTGATCGAAGGTTCGCCGGAGCGCGTCGAGGTCGAGCGCAAGGGCTGGGAGGTCGCCGAGGACGGAATGGAGATCGTGCTGTGAAGCCGCTGACGCCGCAGGAGCTCGAGGCGAAACTGCGCGCCATCGGCGCGCAGCGCTATCATCGCCTGCACCCGTTCCACGCGCTGTTGCACGGCGGCAAGTGCAGCAAGGGCCAAGTCCAAGCCTGGGCGCTCAACCGCTACTACTACCAGGCGATGATCCCGGTGAAGGACGCGAGCCTGATCGCGCGCTGCGAGGACCCCGCGCTGCGCCGGGAATGGCGCCGCCGCCTCCTCGACCACGACGGCGAGAGCGACGGCGACGGCGGCATCGCGCGCTGGCTCAAGTTGACCGACGGGGTCGGGCTCGACCGCGACTACGTCGTCTCGCTCGCGGGCTTGCTGCCGGCGACGCGCTTTGCGGTCGAGGCCTATGTGCACTTCGTCCGCGACAAGACCCTGCTCGAGGCGATCGCATCCTCGCTCACCGAACTGTTCTCTCCGCAGATCATCAGCGAGCGGCTCGAGGGCATGCTCAAGGGCTACGACTTCGTCAGCGCCGACACGCTTGCTTATTTCGCCAAGCGTCCGCCGCTCGCCCAGCGGGATTCCGATTTCGCGCTCGATTACGTCAAGCGCGAGGCCAAGACGCCGGACGCCCAGCAGGCCGTGCTCAAAGCGCTCGAATTCAAATGCGACGTGCTATGGGCCATGCTCGATGCGCTCTACTATGCCTACGTGGCGCCGAAGCATGTTCCGCCCGGCGCCTTCGTGCCGCAGGACGGCAGGAGGAGCGCGTGAGCGATCCCGGCACCGTCATCGCCTCCGACGCGCGCCCACGGCTGCCGCGCGGCGTTCGGCTCGTCCACAACGAGGCGCAGGGCGGCTGGGTGCTGCTTGCGCCCGAGCGGGTCTTCAAGGCCGACGCGATCGCCGCCGAGATCATCAAGCGCTGCACCGGCGAGGTCACCTTCAGCGAGCTCATTGATGACCTCGCCAAAGCCTATACTGCGCCGCGCGAGAAAATCCTGGCGGACGTCAGCACGTTGTTGCGCGGTTTGGCGGACAAAAAACTCTTGGAATTGTGATGAAGGATCGTCATAACCGCGCTGGTCCAGGCTAGCTCTACGTCCTTGGCAGGTCGCACGGGCGTGGACGGCAAATGGAACTCGGCCTGGTCCGGGTTCCGCGCGTTGAAATGCCGCAGATCGCAAGGACCGACGCGCGACAGCATGCCTGGCCAAAGCATTGGATCAACCGCCACGTGGCGTTGTCGAGTTCAGCAATGGTGCACAAGCCGCTCGGCCTGCTCGCCGAGCTGACCCATCGCTGTCCGCTCGGCTGCCCCTATTGCTCCAACCCGCTCGCGCTCGATGCGAGAGAGGATGAGCTCGACACCGCGACCTGGGTGCGCGTCTTCGGCGAGGCGGCGGGGCTTGGTGTCCTGCAGGTGCATTTGTCGGGCGGCGAGCCCGGCGCGCGCCGCGACCTCGTGGACATCACCGCTGGCGCCCATGCCGCCGGTCTCTACACCAATCTCATCACCTCCGCGGTCGGCATCACGGACAAAACCCTCGGCGCGCTCGCCGAGGCCGGGCTCGACCATGTGCAGATCTCCATCCAAGACAGCAACGCTCTATCCGCCGACCACATCGCCGGCTACGAGGGGGCGTTCGCCAGGAAGCGCACACTCGCGGCCGAAGTCGTTCGGCGCAGGCTGCCGCTCACCGTGAACGCCGTGGTGCACCGCGCCAACATCGACAGGATCGGCGACATGGTCGATCTCGCGCTCGCGCTCGGCGCGGGCCGGGTCGAGATCGCGCACGTGCAATACTACGGCTGGGCGCTCGAGAACCGCGCCGCACTGATGCCGAGCCGCGAGCAGGTCGAGCGTGCCGCGGCGGCGGTGGAGGACTTGCGCGCGCGCCACCACGGCCGCATCGTCATCGACGCGGTGGTGCCGGACTACTATGCCCGCTATCCCAAGCCCTGCGTCGGCGGCTGGGGCCGGCGCTCGCTCAACGTGACGCCGGCGGGCAAGGTGCTCCCTTGCCACGCGGCCGAGTCCATTCCCGGCCTTGAATTCTGGAACGTGCGCGAGCATGCGCTCGCCCATATCTGGGCGAACTCGCCGGCCTTCAATGCCTTCCGCGGCACTGCTTGGATGAAGGAGCCGTGCGCGAGCTGCCCGCGGCGGGAGCTCGATTTCGGCGGCTGCCGCTGCCAAGCCTTCGCGCTCACCGGCGACGCCGCCGCAACCGATCCGGTGTGCCATCTTGCTCCCGCCCATGCCCGCGTCGCAGAACTCGCGGCGCGAAGCAGCGATGCTCCCTACGTCTACCGCCGCATGCGCGCCGCTCGTCAGGCGTCGACTCCTGCTCTCTAATTCCGATTGCGCTCGGGTGCGACCTGTCGGACACTGCGGCCAAGCAAATGCACGACCAGGGAGGATCGCATGCCCATCCGCTTCTCGCCGCAGCGGGCGCGCTTGCTTGCGGCGACGCTCGCGACTGCGCTCGCAGCTTGCCCTGCCGCCGCCCAGCAGTCGACACCCACGCCTCCGCCGCCCACGCCCAACCAGCCGACCTCGGACGCGGCCACCAAGCTGCGCGGCATCAACCCTCCGCCCTTCCCCATGGCCGCGGACAAATTGCCGATCCCGCAGCTCAAGCTGCCGAAGGGGTTCAAGATCGAAGTGTTCATGAGCGGCGTGCCCAATGCGCGCTCGCTGCGGCTCGGCGACAAGGGCACGGTCTTCGTCAGCAATCGCATCCTCGACAAGGTCTATGCCGTGGTCGAGAAGGATGGAAAGCGCGAGCTCAAGGTCATCGCCTCGGGCTTGGACCGGCCGAACGGCCTCGCCTTCCACGACGGCACGCTCTACGTCGCCGAAGGCACGAAAATTTCGAAGCTCGAAAAGATTGAGGACAATCTCGACAATCCGCCGAAGCCCGTCGTCATCTACGATCAATTCCCCAACCACCAGTCGCACGGTTGGAAATTCATCGCGGTGGGACCCGACAACAAGCTCTACATCAATGTCGGGGCGCCCTGTAACATCTGCCTTCCGCCCGACACCAACGCTCAGATCAGGCGCATGAACCTCGACGGCAGCGGGTCGGAGGTCTACGTGCGCGGGGTCCGCAACTCGGTTGGGTTTGATTTTCACCCGGTGACGAAAGAACTCTATTTCACCGATAACGGCCGCGACTGGTTATCGGAGGATTTGCCCAACGACGAGCTCAACCGCGTCACCAAGGCCGGGCAGCATTTCGGCTATCCCTATTGCCACCAGGGCAATGTGCCCGACGACCAGTTTGGCTGGGGACGCAGCTGCAGCGACTACGAGGCGCCCGTTGCGCTGCTCGGCCCGCATGCGGCCGCGCTCGGCATGCGCTTTTACACCGGTAAGATGCTTCCGGCCGCCTTCCGCAACGCGATCTTCATCGCCCGCCACGGCTCGTGGAACAAGACCAACAAGCTCGGCGGCGACGTCATCGTCGTGAAGCTCAACCCCGACGGCAGCGTGAAGTCCTGGGAGCCGTTCATGACCGGCTTCCTGCAAGACAACAACTATATCGGCCGCCCGGTGGACGTGGAGGTGCTCAAGGACGGCTCGCTGCTGGTGTCGGACGACCACGCCGGCGCGATCTACCGCATCAGCTACGACGGCCGCGTCGCCGGCCGCTGAACACCTGCGATACCTCGGCGCGCCGCCACCCGCTGTGGGACGCCGGCGCGCCGAATTCTAAGGTACAGCCAGCGCCTTCCGAAAGCGATTGCGCGCGGGGGGCAAAATATCGGACACTCTTTCCGAGGAAAGCTGACCGCGCACAGCCTTCGCCCGACGTGGTGCGGTGAAGACAGTCGCCACGGATCAGCCTCCTGCACTAGGGAGGATCACCCATGACCTACTCGTCGCGACGGCGCAGCCTCTTGCTCGCCGGAACTCTCGGCATGCTGCTTGTGGCTCCTTGGCCGGCAACCGCGCAGCAGCCGTTACCGCCCGGCTCCCCGCTCATCGGCCGTCCCGACACTCCCGGGGCGCAGAAGCTCGCGCCGGTGCCGTCACCGCCGCTGGCGGCCGATGCCGACAAGCTGCCGCTGGACAAGCTCAAGGCTCCGAAGGGCTTCAAGATCGAGGTCTATGCCAGCGGCATGCCCAACGCTCGCTCGCTCGCGCTCGGCGACAAGGGCACCGTTTTCGTCGGCTCGCGGCTCGTCGACAAGGTCTATGCCATCATCGACAAGGGCGGCAAGCGCGAAGTCAAGATCATCGCATCCGGACTCTATCGGCCGAACGGCGTCGCCTTCAAGAACGGCACGCTCTACATCATGGAGCTTTCGCAGCTCTCGAAGATCGACAACATCGAAGACAATCTCGACAATCCGCCCAAGCCGACCGTCATTCTCAGCGGCCTGCCGAAGGACGAGGCACACGGTTGGAAGTATCTGGCGATCGGCCCAGACAACAAGCTCTATTTCGAGATCGGCCAGCCCTGCAACGACTGCATGCCGCCCGAAGGCTACGGCACAATGCGCCGCGTCAATCTTGACGGCAGCGGCATGGAAACGATCGCCAAGGGCATCCGCAACACCGTCGGCTTCGACTGGCATCCGACGTCGAAGGAAATGTATTTCACCGACAACGGCCGCGACTGGTTCTCGGAGGATCTTCCCAATGACGAGCTCAACCGCATGACCAAGGTCGGCCAGCACTTCGGATCGCCCTATTGCTATCAGGGCAACCTGCCGGATCAGGAGTTCGGTTGGGGTCACACATGCGACGAGTTCGTCCCGCCGATCGCGCTGATGGGCCCCCACTCGGCATCGCTCGGCATGAAGTTCTATACCGGCAACTCGTTCCCCGCGAAGTACCGCAATCAGATCCTGGTCGCGCGTCACGGCTCCTGGAATAAGACCAACAAGGTCGGCGGCGACGTCGTCCTCGTGAACATCAAGAAGGACGGCAGCGCAGGCGCGATCGAGCCCTTTGTCACCGGCTTTCTCGACAACAATACGTATATCGGGCGGCCGGTCGACGTTCTGGTCATGAAGGACGGCTCGGTGCTCATCTCCGACGACTGGAACGGCGCGGTCTGGCGGGTGAGCTACGGCAACGCCCGCACGGCGGGCGCGCGCTGAAACCATGACGTCGAGGGCGGCCCGTCGCCCTCGACGTGCTCCTTTTCGCATTCTTCCACCTTTCCGGAGGGCGGCATGCGCAGCCTCGCGATCGGGGCCATTCTCGCCGGTTTGTCTCTATCCCCGCTTTGCGCACAGTCGCTCGACGCGCGTCTGCCGACCTGCTTCGCCTGCCACG
>JAFAHL010000613.1 GCA_019237215.1 Hyphomicrobiales bacterium
TGCACAAGGCGAGGCTCTCGGTCGAGGAGGGCGTCCCGATCGGCGATGCCGTCCAAGGCATCCAGCCGTTCGTTCATTTCAGCCGCAAGGCTGCGGTCGAAGCCGCGCTCAAGACGTGGACGTCGGCGCGGCTCGAACACGCGATGGCGGAGCTCGCCGAGGCCGCGCTCGAAGCGCGCCGGCAGTCCGCGATGGCCGAGTTGATCGCGCAGCGCGCGCTGCTGGCGCTTGCCATCAAAGCGCGGCGCAAAGAATGATCCCGGCCGCTCGTGCCGCAAACAACGACTGTTCAACGCGACCAAGTTTGGTCGGCCCGATCAATTCTTTTCCAATCGCCGCAGCACCTCTTCGAGCTGATCGAGGCCACGATAATGAATGTGCAACACGCCGCCTTTGGCGCGGTGATCGACCGTGACGGTAAGCCCCAGCGTGTTCGATACCCGCCGCTCGAGCGCGATCGTATCGGCGTTCTTCACCGCGCGCTTCTTGACCGCCCTGCCCGATCCCGGCGCGCGGTCCTTCGCCAGCGCCTCGACCTGACGAACGTTGAGCCCGAGATCGACGATCTCGCGCGCCATCTCTTCGGGATCGGACGCGCCGATGAGCATGCGCGCGGCACCGGCCGTGATCTTGCCGGCATGGATGTAAGCCTTGACCGGCTCCGGCAGTTTCAACAGCCGCAGCGTGTTGGTGACGTGACTGCGACTCTTGCCGACGATCTTGGCGATGTCCTCGTGGCTGTGGCCGTACTCGCTCGCCAGCGCCTGATAGCCAGCGCCCTCTTCCAGCGGATTGAGATCGGTGCGCTGCACGTTCTCGATGATGGCAAGCTCCAGCGCTTCGCTGTCGGTCGCTTCCAACGGCACGATGGGAATCTCGTGCAGGGCCGCGCGCTGCGCCGCCCGCCAGCGCCGCTCGCCAGCGATGATCTCGTAAGCGTCCTTCGCACCGCGCACCGAACGTACCACCACCGGCTGGATGATGCCGCGTTGCTTGATCGACGCAGCCAGCTCATCGAGCTCGGCATCGGAAAAGTTGCGGCGAGGATTACGCGGATTGGGCCTGAGATATTCGATCGGGACGCGGCGTTGGGTGCGCGTACGTTCGGGCGTCGTCGTCGCTTCGGCGCTGACGTCGCCCATGAGCGCGGCAAGGCCGCGTCCCAGTCGCGATCGGCCGTCATCTGCCATTGTCATGTCTCCCGACCTTCCTGCGTCACGCTGCGCCGTGCTGCTGATCCGATTCGATCTGATCCGATTCGATTGCAGCGTCCGCGCGCGGCGCGTTCGCTATCAATTCCTTCTCGCGTTGAATGATCTCGGTCGCGAGCCGCAGATAGGCTTCGCTGCCGACGCATTTGAGATCGTAGACCAGCACCGGCTTGCCGTAGGATGGCGCCTCCGACACCCGCACGTTGCGCGGGATGATGGTGTCGTAGACTTTCTGTTTGCTGTTCGCACGCACGTCGGCGACGACTTGATTGGAGAGATTGTTGCGCGCATCGTGCATCGTAAGCACGATGCCGTGAATCATCAGCTCGGGATTGAGCGTGGATTTCACGGTCGCGACCGTCTGCAACAACTGCGACAATCCTTCGAGCGCGAAGAATTCGCATTGCAGCGGCACCAGAATCGCATCGGCCGCGGCCAAGGCGTTCACCGTGAGCAGGTTGAGCGACGGCGGACAATCGATGAGGACATAACTGAAGTCGCTCGCGCGCGGCGTTGCGATGCGCAACGGCGCGAGCGCGGTGCGCAATCGAAAAGCGCGGTCGCGCTCCTGGCTGACTTCGAGCTCGAGGCCGGAGAGATCGAGCGTCGACGGCGCGATGGAGAGGCGCGGCACCGCGGTCGCCAACACCGCATCGGACAAGGTGGCCGCGCCCATCAACACATCGTAGGTCGAGTGGCGACGACTGCGGCGGTCGATACCGAGCCCGGTCGAGGCATTGCCCTGGGGATCGAGATCGATGATCAGCACCTGCTCGCCGATGGCGGCGAGCGCCGTGCCGAGATTGATCGCGGTCGTGGTCTTGCCGACGCCGCCTTTCTGGTTGGCGATCGCGATCACGCGCGGCGGCGCAGGGTTGGGGATGCGGCTCGCGAGCGTGATGACCTGCGGCGACTCTTCGGCCGATGGCGCCGGGACATCCGCGTGGTCGGTCATAGTACTGCGTCCAGCATCGGGGTGGCTTCGGTTCGCGAATCGGGTGGAATCTTACGTTGTCCTGCTGCGCTCCACATCCCGGATCACGATGATGCGGCCGGCGGGATCGGTGCGGCTCGGCACCAGCGTGGCGTTCATGGTCCAAGCCCTTGCCGCGCGCGACTCATGCGCCTGCCTGAGTTCAAGCTCTGCATTTTGCCCCTTGGGGAACAAGCCCGTCG
>JAFAHL010000667.1 GCA_019237215.1 Hyphomicrobiales bacterium
GCTGCAGCCGCCGATCCAGGCGATGCGCGGCAAGCAGGCGGCGCCGTTCGTGCGCGTCGCCGCGAACGAGGCGTATCAGATCTGCTTCGCGCTTGACGCCGGGGCGCGGGGCATCATCGCGCCAATGGTCAACACTCGCGCGGAGGCGGAGGCAATGGTGCGCGCCTGCCGCTATTTTCCCCTCGGCAACCGCAGCAACGCCGGCGTGCGCGGCGAGTGGGGCGAGTTCAAGAATTACCGCGACTACATGGATGCGGTGAACAACGAACTCGTCATCGTGCCGATGATCGAGACCAACCAGTCGCTGGAGAATCTCGATGCCATCGCCTCGGTCCCGGGCGTTGACGTCCTGCTGATCGGCCCGTCCGACCTTTCGATCGAACTTGGGGTGCCGCTCGACTACGCGTGCGACACCTATCAGCGAGCGCTCGATAAGATCGCGGCGACCTGCGCGAAACATGGTGTCACTGCCGGGATGTATTTCATCCCGCCCGGCATGGACCCGAACTTCTTCGTCCAGAAGGGGTTCAAGTTCTTTACCATGCCGTGGGGGCCCTGGGCGACCGCCGGGATCCGGAACGCCCTGGCCGGGATCCAGCGCTAGAGCACGTTCAGCCAGACGGCATCATCGTTGCCCACGCCGAACTGTCACGGCCGGGCTTGTCCCGGCCATCAGTGGCGGCAGGGTGCCACCACGGATGGCCGCCCTTGTGGCCTACTAGATTCACACAACTCTTGCGATACTCCAGCCGAGCAAGATGGCGTTGAGACGCAAGAAGCCCTGCAGGGTCACGACGGGTCCTGGCTTGCCATAATAGCCTGTCCAGCCACCGAGGCGGGCGCAGATCCAGGCGGCATAAGCAAGCGAGCCTGGCGCGTGCGGGTTCTTTTGCCTCTGGGTTTTGCCTTCCAGCGTGTCGCATATGGCCTGCAATGCCGGCTGGTCGACCGGATCGAAGACGTCGTGCAGCGGACGGGCGGCGAGCCCGTCACGATCGCGCACCATCTGCAGCACCTGGATGGCGGCGATCAATGTGGCGGTGGCGAGGTTCTCAAACGGCGCGGCATCCTCGATGCGTACCGCTTCGATGTTGAAGCCCTTCGTCTTCATGACACGGAACAACTGCTCAATCGTCCAGCGTTGGCGATAGGAGCGCGTCATCTGTAACGCATCGGCCCGTGTATCGACCGCGTGTGTCGTCAGCAGCCGCCAATGGATCGGCGGCACGCCATCCGGCGGATCAACTTCACAAGCCTCAACGAAGCTCAGACTGATCGTGGCTGGCAGCTTGGCGGCTTCCTGCGGCAAATTGCGGCTCGGCCGCTTGATCTCAACCCGACGCGCCCGCAACGCCAGCGTCGCCTGGCGTGCACGCCGGCCCGGCGCGGCTGGCAACTGGATCGTCTCGCGGCCCAGTTCAGGCAAGTTCCGCGTGCAGGCGAACAGCCGTGTGCCGTCGGTCAGAACCCGGTCGTGGTGTGCCCGGATCAGCACTTCCACCCCCGCCGGGCGGCAGACGAAGTCCTCGTAGAAATCGCCCTCCCGGTCGGCAACCATCGTCACCTGGCGTGCTCCCGCCTCGATCAACTCACCGGCCTTATGCAGCGCGTCCACCCAACGCCGGCTCTCCTTCTCCGCCAGCGGGCGGTTGTTGCAGTGCGGCTTCTCATGCCCGTCGCGTCGCAACAAATCCGCGTGCAACAGACCCAACAACGCTCCATCCCCGGCATCCACCACGATCGCGGGATGCAGGTTCAAACTATGCCCATGGCCGTCGTCTCGCAGGCTCGTCGTATCCTGAATGACCAGAACATGCTGGCTTTCGACCAGCCCACACGTATGAGCCCGCGCCGTCGCTATCATCTCTGCCGGCGTCACCCGACGGTTGCGCAGGAAACGGCCAATCCTCACTTCCCCCGCTCGCGTGCCCCCAAGCGGACGAACCCGCACCCCCGCCTGGCCCACTGCCAGCAGCCGCGACAGCAGAAACGCCCCCCTTTTGCCAGCCGAGCATCACCGAACCGACCCAGCGTGCCTTCCATCCCAACTTCTCCCTCGCGTTACTCGCTTCAGGGAGTCAGAACTCCACCCGCGCCGCAAGCCGCTTCCCAATCACCCGATGTGTGCATCCGGTAGG